>JAXEMQ010000147.1:0-5152 GCA_034099845.1 Faecousia sp. | reverse complement strand
CTGAATGGCATAGGTGATGGCGGCGGCGCCGGAGGCAACGGCCAGACCGGCAGTACCCTTTTCCAGGGCAGCAATGCGCTTTTCAAAAACCTCCTGGGTGGAGTTGGTCAGACGGCCGTAGATGTTGCCGGAAGCGGACAGACTGAACCGGTCGGCGGCATTCTGGCAGTTCGGGAAAACATAGGAGGTGGTGGCGTAAATGGGCACCGCCCGGGAATCGGAGGCGGGATCGGCCTGCTCCTGGCCCACATGCAGCTGCAGCGTTTCAAAACGGTAATCAGACATAGGTATGTACCTCTTTTCTGTATAATCAGGGGCCGCTCCAGAAAAAATAGGGGGGCGGATGAGCTTATTATATCGGATGGACGCCGGAAGTCAATACACCTTAAACCATGGCTGGCTATAAATGCGGATTATAACCAAAATCCCCCCCGCCGCAGGGCGGGGGAGGGCAGGCTCAGTCCGGATTCAGGAAGTCCTGAGGGTTCATGGGCATATCCTGATAGGAAACGCAGAAATGGATATGGGGGCCCAGGGCGCTTTCTGCCAGGGCGGTTGTCCCGACGGCGCCGATGGTCTGACCCAGCTGTACCGTGTCTCCTTTGGCAACGCAGGGGTTTATCTGAAGCCCCGCATAGGTGGTTTCGTACCCACCCTGGTGGCGCAGGACCACGGTGACGCCCATCAGGTCGTCTTCCGTGACGCTGACCACGGTGCCGTCAGCCGCGGCGCAGACCGGATCCCCTTCGGCACCGGCATAGTCCACGCCGTTGTGGGTCCGCCAGTCCCGGGTGGTTTCGTTGTAGCTCAGGTTTTCCATGGCATAGAGGGTGGTTACATTCCCGCTAAGGGGCGCGGCGGTTTTCAGCTTTTTGGGCTGGGTCTCCTGAGCCGGTTTTTTTGCGGGAACCGAGGGAGATTTGCTGGGTTCCGTTTCCGGCGCCTCCGTAGCCAGAGCTTCTACGGCCTGGGTTTCGGCGGTCTCCGGTACGGCTGTCGGTGTCTGTTCCATCAGGGAGATTTTCTCCGGCTCCGGTTTGTGACTGTTTCTTGTTACATAGCTTGTGATCCCGATTGCGGCAGCGCAGAGGACCAGGGCTATGTAGTAGCCCTTGCCGCCTTTGCTGCCAGATTGATTGTTGCGCATTTTTCAGCACCTCCGAGGCTGAGTATTGCCGGTTTTCAGGAAATATAAACCACAACAATCGGTAAAATAATAAATATTTTTTGTATATAAAAATCCATTGACAACGGGGGAAAATGCGATATATTTATACTGTCCTATTTCGACAAAAATCATATAGAAACGGGGGAGGATAATGTCCAAGGAACTCATCAGGCTCCGGGACCTTACCATGGAGTTCGACGGGGAACGCATTCTCGACGGAATCAATCTTTACATCAATGATCACGAATTCTTAACCTTGCTGGGCCCCTCCGGCTGCGGCAAGACCACCACCCTGCGGATCATCGGCGGCTTTTTGACGCCTACCTCCGGCACGGTGACCTTTGACGGGGAAACGATCAACGATGTTCCGCCTTACAAGCGGCAGATCAATACGGTCTTTCAGCGTTATGCGTTGTTCCCCCACCTGGATGTATACGACAATGTGGCCTTCGGTCTGAAGGTCAATAAAGTCCCAAAGGACGAAATCGATGCACGGGTGCGGGAGATGCTGGAGATCGTCAGTCTCAAAGGATATGAAAACCGGCGAATAGACGCCCTATCCGGCGGTCAGCAGCAGCGGGTTGCCATTGCCCGCGCGTTGGTGAACCGCCCCAAGGTACTGCTTCTGGACGAGCCTCTGGGTGCACTGGATCTGCGTTTGCGCAAGGATATGCAGAACGAACTGAAACGGATCCAGCAGGCAATGGGCATTACCTTTATTTATGTAACCCACGATCAGGAGGAAGCGCTGTCCATGTCCGATACCATTGTGGTGATGGACAAGGGCCGTATCCAGCAGATCGGCAAACCCGAAGATATATACAATGAGCCCAAGAACGCTTTTGTGGCGGACTTCATCGGCGAAAGCAACATCCTGGATGGCGTCATGCTGGAGGATTACAGGGTCAAATTCTTTGGCCGGGTTTTCCAGTGCGTGGACAAGGGCTTTGCGCCCAACGAGCCGGTGGATGTGGTTATCCGCCCGGAGGATATCGACATTGTGCCGGTGTCCGAGGGGCATCTGGTGGGTACCGTTACCAGCATCACCTTCAAGGGCCTGAACTATGACATCATCGTGGAATTCAAGGGCTTCAAGTGGCTGATCCAGACCACGGATTTCCATGCCGTTGGTTCCACCATCGGCATTCGGTTGAACCCGGAAGACATCCACATTATGCACAAGAGCGCGTATTCCGGTATGTTTGGCGACTACAGCTCCTACTCTGCCGAGTACGACGAGCTGACGGAGGATGCCGGAAATGAAGAAGACTAAGTCCGTTCTTTTGAGCGCCCCCTACCTTGCCTGGATGGTGGTGTTTACGCTGGTGCCCCTGGGCGTGGTGGCCTACTACGCGCTGACGGATCCGGCTACCGGCGTCTTTACCCTGGGGAACCTGCGGGATCTGGGCATGTATCTGCCGGTGCTGTGGAGCTCCATTGTCTATTCCCTGGTATCTGCCTTCATCTGCCTGCTTTTGGGCTACCCGGTGGCCTATTACATTGCCCACTGCCGCCAGACCGCTCAGAAATTCCTGTATATGCTGATTATGCTGCCCATGTGCATGAGCTTTCTGCTGCGGACCCTGGCCTGGGTTGGTTTGCTTCAGGATACCGGCATTATCAATACCCTGCTGGCAAAGATCGGCCTGCCCAAACTGCGGCTGATCCGCACCCCGGCGGCGGTGGTGCTGGGTATGGTGTATAACTATCTGCCCTATATGATCCTGCCCCTGTATGCAACCCTGATGAAGATTGACCGCCGGCTCATCGAAGCGGCGGAGGATCTGGGATGCACACCGGTACAGACCTTCTGCAAGGTGGTGTTTCCGCTGAGTATGCCGGGGATCCTGTCCGGCATGACCATGGTTTTCGTGCCCGCGGTTTCCACTTTCTATATTTCCCAAAAGCTGGGCGGCACCGACACGGTGCTCATCGGCGATGTGATTGAGCGCCAGTTCAAACAGGGCAACAACCCCAATCTGGGCGCCGCCTTGAGCCTGGTGCTGATGCTGCTGGTGTTTGTATGTACCGGCATTATGAACCGCTTCGGCGGCGGGGAGGAGGAAGTGGTGGTATGAAACGAGCCAATCGGATCATCACTGTTCTGATCTTCATTTTCCTCTATATCCCCATGGTGGTGCTGGTGGTGGCCTCCTTCAATACGGGGAAGGACATTACCCAGTTTTCCGGCTTCACCCTCAGGCAGTACCAGCGCCTGTTCCAGGACAGGAGCCTGCTGGGGCTTCTCGGGAACTCCCTGCTGGTGTCCATTCTGGCCAGCCTCATCGCCACGGTGTTCGGCACCCTGTCCGCGGTGGGCATTCACAATCTGAATCCCAAGCTGCGGAAGGTGGCCATGACCCTGACGGACATTCCCATGACCAACCCGGATATTGTGACCGGCGTCAGCCTTTCCCTGCTGTTTGTTTTCGTCGGCACAAAAATGCTGGGCCAGCGGAACAGTCTGACCTTCTGGACTCTGCTGATCGCCCACATTACCTTTAACCTGCCCTATGTGATCCTCAATGTGATGCCCAAGCTCAAACAGATGGACGCATCTCTGACGGACGCCGCCATGGACCTGGGCTGCACACCGCTGCAGGCCTTCTTCCAGGTGACCCTCCATGAGATCATGCCCGGTGTGGTGTCCGGCGCCATCATGGCCTTTACCATGAGTCTGGACGATTTCGTAATCAGCTATTTTGTGACCGGACTGGATTTCATTACCCTGCCGGTGGAAATCTATTCCTACACCAAAAAACCCATCCAGCCCAAGATCTATGCCATGTTCACCCTGCTGTTCCTGCTGATCTTTGTGCTGATGACCGCCATGAACCTGATCCAGCTGGCAGCCGACAAAAAGAAGGTCGCTGCCCGCGGCAAATAACCAGCTGAAAAAATAGGAGAAAAGATAGATATGAAGAAGTTTATTTCCGCCTTGCTTGTCGTTTGCCTTGTCGCCTGCCTGTTCACCGGCTGCGGCAAGAAAGAAGAGACCACCACCATCTATGTGTACAACTGGGGCCAGTATATCGCCGAGGGCGATGACGACTCCATTGATGTGATCGCCGAGTTCGAGAAGAAGTATCCCAACATCAAGGTCCAGTATTCTACCTTTGATTCCAACGAGACCATGTACGCCAAGCTGAAAAACGGCGGCATTACCGTGGACGTGGTGTTTCCCTCCGACTATATGATCGGCCGGATGCGTCAGGAGGGAATGCTTCTGGAGCTGAACTACGACAACATCCCCAATGCCAAGTATGTTGACGACAGCTACCGGGGCCTGGCCTTCGATCCCGAGGACAAGTTCTCCGTTCCCTACACCTGGGGCACTGTGGGCATCATCTACAACAGCAAGTACGTGGATGAAGCGGATGTTACCGGCTGGGAGCTGCTGTGGAACGAAAAGTACGCGGGCAAGATCCTGATGTTTGACAACTCCCGGGATGCCTTCGGCATTGCCCAGTACCTGCTGGGCTACTCCGTTAACACCACCGATTCTGCCGAGCTGCAGGCCTGCGCCGACAAGCTGGCTCAGCAGAAGCCCGTTGTTCAGCAGTATGTGATGGATCAGATTTTCGACGCCATGGAGAATGAGGAGGCCTACATCGCCCCCTACTATGCCGGCGACTACCTGACCATGGTAGAGGAAAACCCGGACCTGAAGTTCTACCGTCCCGAGGACCAGGGCTTCAATATCTTTGTGGACGGCATCTGCATCCCCACCTGCGCCAAGGAGAAGGAAGCAGCCGAAACCTTTATCAATTTCCTGCTGGATCCGGAAATCTGCGCCCAGAATCTGGATTACCTGGGCTACTCCGTCCCCGAGACCGAGGCCAAGCAGTACCTGGATGAAGAGCTGGTTGCCAACGACATTGCCTATCCCTCTCAGGAGCAGCTGCGCAACGCTACCTCCTTTGACTTCCTGCCCGAGGAAACCTCCCGGGAGATGGAAAGCCTGTTTATGACCGTGCGCAACGG
>JAXEMQ010000138.1:0-3111 GCA_034099845.1 Faecousia sp. | reverse complement strand
GCCCATGGCAGCCCGTGTTTCCAACGTTCAGGGCCAGAAGGCCAACCCCTCCAACTTCCTGCTGATGCACGCCATGGGTCCCAACGTGGCCGGCGTTATCGGCTCCGCCATCGCCGCCGGCTTCCTGCTGAGCGTCTTTGGCTAAGAGGAAGCAGAATACCCGCTTTACTAAGACGACAAAATACAGGAAACGGCGTGACCTCGGTCACGCCGTTTCCTGTCTTATACTGGAAAAAAATACGATCTTTAACAGAATATCACAATAAAAACTCGACAATCGTTCTCTTAACGTCCTCCGGCAGTATGTGCATATGCCCGCTCCCTTTCAGCTCGATGGTCTGGCAGTTTGCAAGGATTTGCCTTGCCCGGGGCAATACACGGTTGGCCGGGAACATACAGTCCCTGTCACCGGCGATGACCAGCGACGGGGCGTGGAAACCGGCCATGCGCTTAGCGTCAACATTGCTGGGCATCCCGACCTTTGTTTTCACATTTTCGAAGCTGTCCCGCAGGATATCCAAAGTATCTTCATCAATGACCTCCCGGTGCAGCGCCATGAATAAGGCGGTTTTGATCAGATACTTTTCCTGCTTTGTGATTCTGTATTGTATCAGGGGAAGCATCATTTTCGCGGAGGAAACAGGGATGGCGTTGTTAATTCCGGACGGAACAATCAGAACAGCCTTTTCAACTTTATTCGGCGCATAACACATCAGCTTTGCCAGAATGCCCCCGCCAAAGGAGCCGCCAAAGCAGAGCATTTTCTCAAACCCAAGCCCATCAATCACTTCGCTTGCCCATTTTCCGTAATCATAGCCTCTGGGGGAAATGTCGGTTTCCGCGCTTTTTCCCGGATGCCCAACAGTATCGACGGCGTATACGTGAAAATCATCCAGCAAAAAACGACATATGAGAAGATTGTATGCGGTGGTGCTGTTGCCGCCGTGAAATACCAGAAGCGGCTTCCCGCTTTTGCAGCCTGTCTCGATCAGGTGTGTTCTTCCAAAGGAAGTGTTTACATAAATATCCGAAAACGGCATATTCAGTTTCTCAAGCTGCTTGTCGTATAAAGCCAGCGATTCGATTCTGCATTTATCGGAATGGTATACTGCCATGGGATAAATCCTCCTGCATATGCTTTTTATGGATTACATGGGACAACTGCCTGAAGGTGTGGTATTGCCGCTCCGCTTGGCAGAAAGGAGGTGCAATGCCCCTTTCTCACAAGCAGTGTTCCTGCAAGAATTCATTAATCAGCCGGTTGACTTCCTCCGGCACGTCGGTATTGGAGTTGTGCCCCGCACCCTTGAGCCAGACCAGCGGCAGACCGTCTTCCTTCGCCCAGCGGCGGTTGTAGCGTTTTCCGGACCCGGCGGCGTCCTTTTCGCCGCAGAGGAGCAGGGCGGGGCAGTCGATTTTGTATTCCGGTCGGGCCTGCACAGCCTCCGCCAGAATTCGGAATCCATGGACGGTTAAATCCAGATAATCCGCCCGGTCATAGACGGCCCAGGTCTTTTCCATCAGTTCCCGGCCGTAGGGGGTCCGCGAGGTGCCCATGACGCCCAATTTCAGCAGCAGCTTCCATGGAATCAGCTCGTACATCCAGCGGGTATCTTTCAGAAGCGCCAGCTCCCAGCCGGAAAAATACTTCCGGCTTAGGGAAGCGGAATCAATGGACACAAAGCCGGATACCGTTCCGGGATACAGATTGAGATAGCTTTGTCCGATATAGCCGCCGAGGGACTGACCGATCAGCACGCAGCTGCCCACACCCTCGGCTGTCAGAATTTCATGCAGATACCGGGCCATATCCTCCAGCGAGAAATCCAGCGCGAAGGGCCGGGAAGCGGCGTGGGCCGGGGCGTCCCAGACAAGGCGATTGTATTCCGGGAAAGCGGGAACCTGTCGATCGAATAAATGGTGGTCAGCGGTCAGTCCCGGAAGGAATACCAGCCAGGGCTTGTCGGAATTCCCCGGTGTGACCCAGTAGTGGATATTGCCGGATGGGGTCTGATGGATTTTTTTCTGTGTGTTCATGAAATGCCTCCACGAAGAAGATTCGCAGGGGGCGCCGAGGACGCCACCACCTACGGGAATCATAGCATGCAGCCGCGAAATGTCAAGGCGGGCCTGAAAAATGGACACAAAGGCCTCGAAAACCAGCGCCTTGACGCGAGCCATCTGTTAAACTGCCCAAAAAGGCACGGGGAAGATTGTGGAAACTGCGGAACTTTCGGATTCTTCGAAAATAGGGGTTGATTTCTTGCGAAAACTGCGCTAAACTCAAGTCATGGAAACATTGGAATCGTTTCCAATATTACATTCCGGTACACCCGGACAATACTATTAGGAGGAAACATAATGAAAAAGCTGATTGCTATGCTGCTGGCTCTGGTTATGGTTCTGGGCCTGGCTGCCTGCGGCGGTTCTTCCGCTCCCGCTGCCACTGAGGCTCCCGCCGCTCCCGCCACCGAGGCAGCACCCGCTACCGAGGCCGCTGCCCCCGCTACTGAGGGCCGCGTCTACTATCTGAACTTCAAGCCCGAAGCTGACGGCACCATGCAGGAGCTGGCCAAGCTGTACACCGAGACCACCGGCATCCCCGTCAAGGTTGTTACCGCTGCTTCCGGCACCTATTCCGACACCCTGACCGCTGAGATGGCGAAGTCCGAGGCTCCCACCATCTTCAACATCGGCAATCTGTCCGGCCTGGCCGACTGGGACGAGTACGCTCTGGATCTGACCGGCACCGCTGTTGCCGGTGAGCAGACCACCGATGAGTTTAACCTCTACAACGACGCCGGCGAGCTGAAGGCTATCGGCAACTGCTTCGAGTCCTACGGCATCATTGTCAACAAGGCTCTGCTGGAGAAGGCTGGCCACTCCATCGACGAGATCACCAACTTTGAGACCCTGAAGGCTGTGGCTGACGACATCCATGCCAACGCCGCTACTCTGGGCTTCGACGCGTTCTCCGCTCCCGGCCTGGACGGCTCCTCTTCCTGGCGTTTCTCCGGCCACCTGGCCAATATGCCCCTGTTCTACGAGTTCCGGGATGACGGCATCACCGAGCAGCCCGCTACCATCAAGGGCACCTACATGGACAACTTC
>JAXEMQ010000137.1:0-2987 GCA_034099845.1 Faecousia sp. | reverse complement strand
CAGGATGCAGGTCTGCTCGAAGGTGGTCATGCCGGACTTGCAGACCAGGGTGCCCTTATCCAGGTAGGGCTGCAGGACCTTCATCAGGCCGTTGTACAGCAGAACAGCGTTGTTGTCGTCGGGGGAGCCCATGAAGAACTCGACGGTGTAGGTCTCGGTGGTGTTGGCCAGATCCTTGGCCTTCTCGATGTACTCGCCGATTGCGCGGCCAACGCCTTCGTTATCGAAGGAAGCGTAGTAGGAAACGGCGTCGGTGTCCATCAGCAGACGGTCGTAAGCGATGATGGGGATGCCGGCAGCCTTGGCCTGGGCCTCAACGCCGGTCAGAGCGCCGGAGTCGATGGCAGCGATGACCAGAACGTCAACCTGCTGAGCGATCATGTTCTCAATCTGAGAAACCTGAGCCTGAACGTCGTCTTCGCCGTACTGCAGAATGACGTTGTAGCCCTTGGCTTCCAGCTGAGCCTTCATGTTGCCGCCGTCCTTGATCCAGCGCTCGGAGGACTGGGTGGGCATTGCGATACCGACGGTCTTGCCGGCGCCGGTGTTATCGGCGGCGGGAGCCTCGGCAGCGGGAGCTTCAGCCTTGGGGGCCTCGGTAGCAGCGGGAGCGGTGTTGCCGCCGCAAGCGACCAGAGCCAGAGCCATGGCCAGAGCCAGGATCAGTGCGAGAGTCTTCTTCATAGTAACTTCTCCTTAAAATACTTTTTGGTTTGCGCAGTGCGCATGTAACCTATAGAAAGTATAAGCCCAAGGCAACGGCTTTGTCAAGAATTGTTATGCTTGCAAACAGATTTTTGTATGGTTGGACAATACAAATTTTGTAACAATTCCATTAACGAGAGGACAAAACGCAAAAAATTATGAGAATTGTTTCGAATATCGAGGGCGAAATCGATTTAGCCCTCCAAATCCGCATTGGAATGTTATGGGTACAAAAATGCCGGAGGTGAGGAATTTTGTTGTGATTTTGCACAAACAGCAAGGCGTCTTCAAGTGGAATCTGTATATTCCACCTGTAACTTTTTTCTCCGCGCCCTGATTTTTCCCGGTTTCAAAGAAAACACTTGTCACGGAATGACAAATCTGCTATACTCGTGGCAATACATACCATACAAATCTGCGAGGTGACCTGTATGCCGCTCAAATATCAGCTTCTGGCCTCCGCTCTGCGGGAACAAATTCTTCGGGGAGACTTCCCGGCCGGCTCCATGCTGCCCACCGAGCAGCAGCTGTGCAGCCGCTTTGATGTCAGCCGCCAGACCGTTCGGGCAGCCCTGGACTGTCTTACCGGAGAGGGGCTGATTCAGCGGCGTCAGGGCAGCGGTTCCCGGGTGCTGGATCCCAAAAACGCTCCGGCCCAGCCCCAGCGGACCATCGCCATTATTACCACCAATATTACGGAATACATCTTCCCCTCGGTGCTGCGGGAAATGGAGGCGGTGCTTTCGGCCAACAACTGCGCCACCATGCTTTACGCCACCTCCAATCAGGTGGGCCAGGAGCGGCGGATCCTTCTGGACCTGCTGGGGCAGAAAAAGATAGACGGCATTCTGGTGGAGGGCACCAAAACCGCCCTGCCCAACCCCAATCTGGACCTGTACCGCAAGCTCATCGCCCGGAAGGTGCCGCTGGTGTTCTTCCACGGGGTTTACCGGGATCTGGAAAACTGCATCAGCGTTACGGACGACAACTACCGGGGAGGCCGGCAGCTGGTGTCCTACCTGGCCGCCAAGGGCCACACCCACATCGCGGGTCTTTTCAAGAATGACGATATGCAGGGCCATCAGCGCTACGCGGGCTTTGTGGATGCCCTGCGGGATCTGGGGCTGCCCATCGAAGACAACCACATCGCCTGGTACTCCACGGAAAACCGGGGGCTTGTGGGCTCCCCCGCCTTGGGCTGGGACAATGTCTTTCTGCCCATGCTCAAGGGCTGCACCGCCGTGGTCTGCTACAACGACCAGGTCGCCTACCCCCTGCTGGATCTGCTGCTGACCAAGCACATCTCCGTGCCCGAGCAGATGGCCGTGGTCAGCTTTGACAACAGCTATTTTTCCAATTTCTCCTCCCGGCGGATTACCTCCCTGTCTCACGGAGAAAACAACGTGGGCCGCATCGCCGCGGAAACGCTGATGCGGATTTTCGAAGGAAAAGAGGTTTCGTCCCAGCAGGTCCCCTGGGACCTTGTGGAAAAGGAGAGCAGCTAAATAATAAACTCCCATTGCTTTTTCGGCAATGGGAGTTTGCGTTACTCTTTTATTCTCGGCAGGTTCCAGCGGTAGTGGGCAGCCAGGCACCGCAGGGCGATGACCACGCCGAAGCCCAGAATCATGGAGATCCTAGCCCCCAGGAACCGGGTCAGGGTCAGGGTCACGCCGCCGGCAATGGCGGCCACCGCGTAGATATGCTTGAGGAAAATATCCGGAATCCGTCCCGCCAGCACATCCCGCAGGGTGCCGCCGCCCACGGCGGTGAGAAACCCCAGAAATACCAGCAGGAACACATTGTCTTCGTATCCTTTGCGGATGCCCACCATCACACCGTCCACCGTAAAGGCGGCCAGGCCCAGGGTATCGAACCAGAAAAGCATTTTGTCGTAGACCGTGCTGAGAATCTTCGGCATTTTGGTGTGCAGGTACACCAGGAAGAACACCACCAGGGCAACCAGGGCGGCAATCCCCACAAACAGGGGGTTGCGGAACATATAGGGCGGGATGTTGCCCACCATCAGGTCCCGCAGCACACCGCCTCCGGTGGCGGTACAAACTGCAAGAACGATGGTGCCGAACAGGTCCATCCGTTTGCCCACGCCCACCAGGGCGCCGGAAATGGCAAAGGCAATGGTGCCGACGAGATCAAAAATAAGGATCAGAACTTCCGTCATAGAAAGAACCCTCTCACAAATGGATTGCCGAATCAGTATACACACTTTGCACCCGAAAGGCAAGAGCAGCTTCCCTATTTTCTGACTTACAGCAGGTTTG
>JAXEMQ010000134.1:0-14046 GCA_034099845.1 Faecousia sp. | reverse complement strand
GGGTTTCGTCCAGTTTTTGTCTCAGTTCTTCTAAAGTCATCATGATTCTCCTTTATTCAAGAATGGGATGCTTTATCTGATTAAGGATTGCGCCGTAGTGCGCCTTGCCTCTCCCTATGGGAGAGGTGCCCCCGCAGGGGGCGGAGAGGGCCCTCTCAGTCACGGCAGATGCCGTGCCAGCTCCCCCAAAGGGGGAGCCCCGTGCACTCCCTTAGTCAGGTAAATCCCTCTTTCCCCAAACAATTCCCTACAGCAGATTCCACCAGGTCAGGCGGTGGGCATCGGACATGGCTTCGATCCGCCGTGCCAGCTCCCGGCAGGCGGCCACATAGTGGGTCTGTTCCCGCTGGGTCAAATACACCGGCAGCTCCGAAAACATACTGTCAATATTCTCCATGGGCAGGTGATCCGCAAAGGCGGCGGTGAGCCGCCAGCTCTTCCGCCAAAGCCTGGCAGCGTTCTCCTGGTGGACCAGGGCCGCGTCCCAAAGCTGCCGGGTTCCCGTCTCGGCGGCCTGGGCCAGCTCCCTGGCAATGGGCGCGTGGATGGTATCCATGGCAAACTGGACGAACATCCCTCCTGCCAGCAGCACCAGCAAAAGCACCACGCCAATGATGCCCCGTGTCACAGCGTTTCCTCCCTTCCGATCCAGTGGTGCTTCCCGGCGGCATCCACCGTCAGCAGCATGGTGGTTTTCACCTCCGCCTGGTGGGCGTCCAGGATGTCTTTTACCCACTGCTCACTCTTTCCGCTCTTTTGCAGATTCTGCCGGATGAGCTTCCCGTCATCCACCAGCACCATGGGCAGATACTGATCACCGGCCTGAATGCCCGCGTCTTTGGCGCTGGCGGGAGAAAATTGGGGATAGGGAAATACGGACAGATTGCCGTCGGTTTCCAGGATGGCATACTGAACCCGGGAAATGTCCAGCACATCCTTTTCCCGGAGCTTTCCCGCCAGCTCATCCAGGGTGACCCGGGTCATGCGCAGATTCCCCTGGAGGAGCTTCCCGTTGTCGATGAGCAGAATGGGCTTGCCGCAGAAAAACCGCCGCAGAAACCCGCATTTCAGCACCAGCCAGGAAAGCACCAGCTCCACGGCCAGCACCGTGAGAATGGGCACCAGCCCCGACAAGAGGGGAATGCCGCTGTCCTGCATGGGGATGGCCGCCAGATTCGCCACCAGCATGGTTACCACAAATTCCGCCGGTTCCATTTCCCCGATCTGCCGCTTGCCCATAAGCCGAATGACGCAAATCAGCACCAGATAGAGAATCACCGTGCGGACATAGGATAGGATCATCTTCCCGCCCCCTTCCGGAACAGGTTTCCCGGAAATTGGGGAATTATACCCGGGACCCGCCAAAAAGGATGCTTTGGAAATCATGGAAAACCGCCAGAATAAAAAAGGATCCTCCCTGTTTTTCGCAGGGAGGACGTGGGTTTGGGAATAGGGATCGGACGCGGACCGGGCAGATTATGACGTGCCGGAGTCCGGAACGTAGTCCGTAAATCCACCGGGGGGATTATCCTTGGAATAATCGTGTACTCCCTTGCAGTTGTTGGGGCAGTCCTGGATCGGAATCCAATTCTGTTCGTCACGGGACGGATGGGTGGAAATGGTCGGGATGTTCCAGTCACCCTTAAAAATGTAATAGCACACCTTTCCCTCACTGTTGGTATCCTTAAAAATATCTCCGTGTTTGACCCCAACCAGATTGTTGTGCTCGTTATAATCGTCAGGAGTCCATATTTTTCCGGTTGGCTCTACCAGCCAGGAGGAAAAGCTTTTGTCAAAGGTATTGTCGTAATCCGGATCATAGTTTTGGTCCAGAGGCGGTGAATTCAACGAAACATAGACGTGACCTTTAAACGAATACCGGTGTCCCTCAAGGATTTGATGACCGGTCTTTTCGTAGACGTAATGGCCCCATTGATCTGTGGTATGCTTGATCCATACCGGGGCCGGGTGGGCAGTGGTAAGATCCAGAATCGGATCTTCGTGCGTGGGATCAGCCGGCGGAGGCGTTACAGGTTTGGTCTCCTCCTCTTCGGTTTCTTCCGTAGGCTCCGTGGTGGGCCGGGTGGGGAATGTGGCGTAGGTCGGGGCGGTGGCAGAGGGTGTGCCGGTGGATTGGTCGCCTACACTCCAGTGAACGTGGGCAATCCGGGTAGCCGAATCATACCAGCAGACGATGTAGGCGTCGGTGTAGTCCAGAGAAGGATCGTATGCATAATCATTGCAGGAGGACCAGACCTCGCCGCCGGATTTGGCGGTGCCTCTTCCGTAGCCCACAGGCCGGGCAGCCACCAGATTCCCGCCTTCGTCAAAGTAAAGCGGATTGTCCCGGGTATAGTCTCTCGCGGGCTTGCCGCCGATCATCTTGCCGCTGAGCGCCGCGGAGGTGATCAGGGAGTCCGCGCTCTGCATGGCCGTAATATCATTGGATTCCTTGCTTTTTTCAAAGCCCTTTTCAACGGTTGGATAGCCGATGGCGGCCAGAGCGCTGATGGCGCCCACAACCACCAGCATTTCAATCAGGCCGAAGCCCAGTTTTCTTTTCAACGCCCGACACCTTCCTTTCTGTTTCTGATGATGTTCATTATACAATTGAATTTTCAATCTGACAAGGGATTATTGGGAAGAAACGGAAACGTTTTATAAGGTTTTCAACAGCTCCGGAAGCTGGGAAAGGGCTTCAATCCGGTAGTCCGGCACAATGTCCGGCCTGCCCTGGGCACCCCGTGGGCAGACCCAGCAGGTTTTCATTCCGGCATTGATCCCGCCCAGAATGTCGGAGGTCAGGCTGTCGCCCACCATCAGGGCCTTGCGGGGATCGTAGCCGGGAATCCGGGCGGCGCAGGCGTCAAAGAACGCCCTGGAGGGCTTGTTGGCCCCCAAAGCCTGGGAGACAAACACCTCTTCAAAATAGGGGTAAAGCCCCGCGCTGGTCAGGCGGCTGTGCTGCACCGAGGCGGTGCCGTTGCTGGCAAGGAACAGCCGGTATTTGCCCCGGAGGGTATCCAGCGCTTCCTTTGCCCCGGGGAGAAAATAGTGGCCAAGCCCCAGGTTGTGCTCATAGCCTTTGGCAATGGCCTGGGGCTTGGCGGGGATGCCCAGCTCCTCAAAGAGCATTTGGAACCGGCCGGTAAGCACCTGGTCCCGGGTGAGCTCTCCCCTTTCCAACCGTTCCCAGTGCAGGCGGTTGATCACATGGTAGCGCTCCAGCACCTGTTCCGTG
Source organism: Faecousia sp. (assembly GCA_034099845.1). Classification (GTDB taxonomy): domain Bacteria; phylum Bacillota; class Clostridia; order Oscillospirales; family Oscillospiraceae; genus Faecousia. The sequence goes on along the minus strand of JAXEMQ010000134.1, from coordinate 10,805 downwards.
GGCTCCAGGCCGAAGGAACGGAAGGTCCTGGAAATGGCCAGCCGTTCTGCCTTGTGGAAATCCAGAATGGTATCATCCAAATCGAGAAAGAGAAATTCCATCATTTGCTTCTCCTCCCCGCAATGGCGTTGGCAATGGCGGCGAACTCCGGGATGCCCAGGGTTTCTCCCCGGACGTTAGCCGGGAAGCCGCAGGCTTGCAGCACTTCCTCGGCTCCGGTTTTGCCCAGCTCCGGGAAGCCGGAGGCCAGACCGTTGGAGAGCTTTTTGCGCCGCATGGCAAAGCTGGCCTTAACCACCCGGAAGAAGACCGCCGGGTCCCCGATGTCCCAGGGGCGGCTTTCCCGCCGGCGAAGGGTAATCACACCGGAGGTAACCTTGGGCTGGGGCACAAAGCAGTGGGGCGGTACGTCAAACAGGTACACGGGCTCCGTGTAATACTGGCAGAAGACGGAGAAAGCCCCATAGTCGGCGGTGCCGGGCCGGGCGGCGATCCGCTGGGCCACCTCCTTCTGCACCATAACGGTGACGGAATCGAAGCAGTCCGCTTCCAGCAGAGCGGAGAGAATGGGGGTGGTGATGTAGTAGGGCAGATTGGCGCAGGCCATGGGCCGCAGCCCGGGGAACTGCTGGGCCACCAGGGCGGGAATGTCCTGCTTCAGCACGTCTCCCCAGAGGATGTCCAGGTTGTCAAATTCGCCGACGGTTTCCCGCAGAATGGGTTCCAGCCGGTTGTCTACCTCCACGGCGCAGACCTTTCCCGCCCGCAGGCACAGCTGCTGGGTCAGGGGGCCCATGCCGGGGCCGATTTCCAGCACACCGCAGGACCGGTCCACCCCGGCCTGTTCGGCAATGGAGGCGGGCACCCAGGGGGCAACCAGGAAATTCTGCCCCTTGGCCTTGGAAAAGTGGAAGCCGTGGGCAGCCAGCAGCGGCTTCATCACCTGAATATCACATACATTGATCATTGGATTTTTGCCTTTCTGTCTGTCTGAACGGGGCATTCCGCCCCGGTTTCATCGGATATTATACCATACCCGGGACCTTTTTTACAACCTCATTCCAGAAAATACACGGTACAGCGCCGTCTTCCAAAGGCCATGCATTCCTGGTAATTGGGCAGGTACAGATCCACCCGGTCCCCCTTGATGTCCCCGCCGCAGTCCTCCGCCTCCGCCAGACCGTAGATATAGCTTCCGTCGGAGGCCATGATAAACATCCGGGTGCCGTAGGGAATATAGCGGGGATCCACGGCTACGGTGCCCCGGTGAACCCGGGAACCGGTGGCGGTGGTGCTGGTGCAGCCCGCGTCCGTGTGGGTATAAGCGGTGGCCCGGACATAGTCCACCCGATTGTAGCGCGCCCGCTCCCCTGTGGGCAGCAGGATTTCCTGATCCGTAATGACAGGCAGGGGCGTTGGCGCCGTTTCCGTGGTGCCGGTGCCCACCGCCACCATTTCCGTGACAGGGCAGCAGGTCATGGTCTCCTCCAGGACCTGCCTGGCGGATTCCTCTCCGTTTATGTAGGTCACCCAAGCCCGGCACTTCAGCGCGCCGTCCCGCCCTTCAACCAGCACCTTCCGGCTGCCCTCCGGCAGAGCGGCGCAGTACAGCTCCTCCGTTTCGTGGGGAAGACACCGGGTAAAGCAGATCTCCCGGCTGATTACCCGGTCCACCCGCACCACCATCCCTTCACTCAGCAGGGTCCGGGCAGGGATGTTCAGCACATCAGCCTCCTCCATGCTGAGTCCCAACCGGTCCAGAAGGGCCTGAGCGGTTTCTTCCCGGGTGGAGACGGAGATACTCTGGCCGTGCCAGATCACCTCCACCACCGGCGCCCGCCGGACGGTAATGGTGCCCTCGTCCCTTATAAGCTGATCCCGGTCATCCAGCGCCACCCCTGCCCCCTGGAGCACGGCGGAGGTATCCCGGGAAAAGCCGGTGTAGGAATAAACCCGGCCGCCGTCCCGAATGGTGAAGCTGGCGGCAAATACGCTCTGCACCATTACCCCGGCGGTAAACAAAACGGGAATCATCAGCAAAACAGCAAGCATTCTTCGCACAAAGACTGTCCTCCGTAACCCGTCCAGTCTCTGTGTCTCCTGGGAAGCGGTCTTTCCCGGGACGGTTTCCCTATAGAATGGCTTTATTATATATTTTTCTATAGAAAAGTCAAGTTTTTTCGTATTACATAGAATTTTCGAAACTTTTCGAAACCAATCGAGCCACCCCGGTATTTGCCGGAGCGGCAGGAAAAAAAGCATTTGCCGTCGAAGAAATGGGGAGAAGCCTCCGGGGAACTGCCCCGGAGGCTTCGGTTAAAGGTTTATGATTTCCCGGATGCCCAGCTTATCCCCGTCCTCCGGGTGGTGCGTCACCAGCAGGATCGTGGCCCCGGGACAGTGAGACAGAAGGGCCCTGCGGCAGCGGTCCGCGGCTTCTTCATCCAATCCCGTAAAGGGCTCATCCAGAACCAGCAGCTCCGGATCCGTCAGAATGGCCCGGGCCAAAGCTGCCCTGCGGGCCATACCGCCGGAAAGCTGGGCGGCGGGAAGACTGGCGGCCTGTTGGATGCCCAGTTCGGCCAGGGTATCCAAAATCGTCCGGTCAGGGATCTTCCTCCCCAGAACCATGCGCAGATTCCCCATAACCGTCAGATTCCGGCACAGCCGGTCTTCCTGAAAGACCGCGGCTTTCCGGTCCGGAACGCCGGTAATCGTGCCGCTTTGGGGCTTTTCCAGCCCCAGTATCAGCCGAAGCAGGGTGGTTTTTCCCCGGCCGGAGGGACCACAGATCCGGTAGCGGCCCCCGCTTTCAAAGGTGAGGGAAAGGTCTTCCAGTACGGTCTTTTCCCCATAGGCCTTGGTAACGTGGCTCACAATCAGTTCCATGGGCCGCCTCCTACAATGCCGTTTCCAGGGCCCGGAACAGCCGGTCCAGCAGGAACAGAAACACCTTTTCAAAACAGGCGCTGACGGCCACAATGATCACGGTCCAGGCAAACAGGTCCGCGATTTCCAGGTAAACCTTGGCATCGTACAGCATGCCCCCGATGGAGTGGGAGGTGACGGCGATGACCTCAGCGGCAACACCGGATTTCCAGCACATGCCCAGAGCCACCCGGCTTCCGGACCGGAGACTGGGGGCCAGGGCGGGCAGGTAGATCCCCGGAATTCGGCGGTACAGGGGAACCCGGAAAACCCGGGCCATTTCGATCAGCTGGGGGTCGGCGTTTTTCAGCCCCTGCAGGGCATTGGCGTAGAGCACCGGCAGCACCATGAGAAAGGAAATGAAGGTGCTTAATTTTTCCCCGGAGAGCCACAGCAGGGCAATCACAATAAAGGAGGCCACGGGAACGGACTGAACGGCCAGAATATAAGGCCGCAGCAGCACCTCCACCGGAGGGAACGCCGCGCTGGCGGCAGCCAGCGCCAGAGCCATTACGAAGGCCAGCAGAAAGCCCAGACTGATGCGCTGAAAGGTAAAGCCAATGGCCTGCCAGGTGCTTGAGGCCCCCAGCAGCTGCCACAGAGCCAGGGCAACCTGGATGGGACCTACCAGCAGCAGCCGGTTGTGGAGTCCCAGGGCAGCCAGCTGCCACAGAACCAGGGCAAGCACCACCGAAAGAATCCGCAGGGCTTTTCCGGGGGAATCAGGCACCATAGTAGAAGTCGTCACCGGGCAGGTTCCCGCCTACGGCCTTGGGATTCTGCTCGAAGAGCACCTGCAGGCAGCCGCCCAGGGCGGAGCGCATCTCGGAGCCGGTGATGCAGACGATGTTGCACTTGGGGATGGCCTTTTTGGCGACGGGCGCCTTGACAATCTCAAATTTTCCGCAGAGCTCACCGGCCTCCTCTACGTTTTCATTGACCCAGGCGGCGGCGAAAGCGAAGTCGGACAGGAACTTCTCCACCGCTTCCGGATGTTCCTCCGCGAATTTGGTGCGAACCAGGATGCAGGCGGTGGTGCACAGGCTGCCTGCCCCCACCTTCTCCCATTCCTCGGAGACGGAGAGCTTGATTTTGAAGTTCTCTCCCAGCTGACCGGCGGCAGCAATCACATAGGGCTGGGGCAGCATGGCGATGCCGCTGCCCTCTGCGTTCAGAACGGCCACCACTTCGCTGGGCTCGCTCTTAAAGTCGATGGTCACATCCTTGTCCGGATCCAGACCATTCCGGGTCAGCACATAGCGCAGGAAGTATTCGGGAGTGGAGCCCTTGCCGGTGGCATAGATGGTCTTGCCCTTCAGGTCCGCAACGGAAGAAACATCGTCACTGCCAAACTCCGCGATGTACAGCACGCCCAGCACGTTGACGGCCAGGGCTCTCACACCGCCCTCGGTCTTGTTGTACAGAACGGAGGCCAGGTTGGCGGGTACGGAGACAATGTCCAGTTCCTCCTGCAGGAGCATGGGGGTCAGCTCGTCGGCGGCACCCTTGATGGTGTAGGTATAGCCGGAGGCGGCATCCTGATCCGCATCCTCAAAGAGCTTTACCATGCCGATGCCGGTGGGACCGGTCATGGCGCCCAGGCGCACGGAAACCGGCGCAGCCGTGGGAGCCTCCGTGGGAGCCTCGGCTGCCGCGGTGGTTTCGGGAGCGGCAGTCGTTTCGGGTGCGGCAGGGGCGCCGCAGCCGGAAAGCATGGAAAGCGTCAGGGCCAGCAGGCAAAGAACGGAAATCAGTTTTTTCATGGCAAAACCTTCTCTCTGGAAAGGTCCCCACGGGACCTTTCCTGATTTTTCCCCGGAAAACAGGGGCTTCTGTCTGCATTGTACTATACCCGCAGCCGGCATTTCCGTTGCTTCTGCAACGGATCCCAAACGCAAAAAAGCCTGCCGCAGTTTTTGCGGCAGGCGGAACGGGAGCTTACTCCTCGAAGGTCAGCACATCCTTGTACTTCTCTTTGAAAATGTCATACACCGCGTTCAGAATGGTTTCGTCCTGAACGGAAAGGTAGTTCTCCGTTTCCTCGTCCACGGGCTCCACCTCCAGAATGATGATGTCGGTGGCGGCTTCATCGGCAGGCATCAGGACCAGGTATTCCTTACCCTCATAGTCAATGCAGTCCAGGTATTCAAAGTCGGTTTCCACACCGTTTTCATCGGTAAGGGTCAGAATGCTGGTTTCTTCCTCGTTTTCCAGAATTTCGTTGTCCATAAATAGGCGCTCCTTTCCAAAAGTGGGATTATTATACGGGATTTCCCGGGAAAAAGCAAGGCTTCAAATCATTTCTTCCGGGTGGAACACTTCATCAAACCGTTCCGGGGTAAGGAATCCCAGCTTCACGCAGGCGTCCTTCAGGGAAATGTTCTCTTTGTAGGCAAGCTTCGCGGTTTTGGCGGCGTTTTCGTAGCCAATGTAGGGGTTCAGGGCCGTGACCAGCATCAGAGAATTGTGCAGGTTTCCGGCCATTTTTTCCCTGTTGGCCCGGATGCCCGCCACACAGCGGTCGTGGAACGAAACCATCGCCTCAGCCAGGAGCCGGGCGGACTGCAGGAAATTGTAGGCCAGCACCGGCATGAACACGTTGAGCTCAAAATTGCCCTGGCTGGCGGCAAAGCCCACGGCGGCATCGTTGCCCATCACCTGCACGGCCACCATGGTTACGGCTTCGCACTGGGTTGGGTTCACCTTGCCGGGCATAATGGAGGAGCCGGGCTCGTTTTCCGGAATAAAGATCTCCCCCAGGCCGTCCCGGGGACCGGAAGCAAGCCAGCGGATGTCATTGGCAATTTTCATCAGGTCGGCGGCCAGGGCTTTCAGGGCCCCGTGGGCGAAAACCAGCTCATCCTTGGAGGTCAGAGCGTGGAACTTGTTGGGGGCGGTGACAAAGTGCCGGCAGGTCAGAGCGCTGATCTTTTCCGCCACCAGGGAATCAAACCCCTCCGGGGCGTTCAGGCCGGTGCCCACGGCGGTGCCGCCCAGCGCCAGCTCCCGCAGAGGCTCCATAGCCAATTCAATCAGCTGCCGGTCCCGCTCCAGACTGGTGCGCCAGCCGGAGATCTCCTGGGAAAAGGCAATGGGGGTGGCGTCCTGCAAATGGGTGCGGCCGGATTTGACGATGCCCCGGTTTTCCTCCTCCAGCCGGGCGAAGGCGGCGGTGAGCAGGTCAATGGCGGGAATCACCCGGTCAGAGAGGCTCAGCACCGCCGCAATGTGCATGGCTGTGGGGAAGGTGTCGTTGGAGGACTGGGACATATTCACATCGTCATTGGGATGCAGCAGCTTTTCGCCCAGAATGGCGTTGCCCCTGCCGGCAATGACCTCGTTGGCGTTCATATTGGACTGGGTGCCGGAGCCGGTCTGCCAGACCACCAGCGGGAAATGATCGGACAGCTCCCCATGAATCACCTCATCCGCGGCCTGGCAGATGGCATTCCGCTTCTTTTCGGTCATCTTCTCCGGACGGAGCTGGGCGTTTGCCTGGGCCGCGGCCTTTTTCAGGATGCCGAAGGCGTGAATGATCTCCCGGGGCATGGTCTCCTGGCCGACACCGATGGGAAAATTCTGATGAGAGCGCTGGGTCTGGGCGCCCCAATATTTGTCGGCAGGCACCTGCATTTGCCCCATAGAGTCGTGCTCAATTCGGTATTCCATAGATAGCCTCCTGTTTTTTTCTTCAATATACCAACTGGGTGAGCCGCTGTCAACGGCGGTTTTCCCTTTACTTTCCGGACCCAATGGGGTAGAATAACGAAAAGATTCTGTACCACCGCGGGAGGATGGGAACCATGTTTGATAATCCCAGAAAAGAATTGGAGCGGCTTCAGCAGGAGCTGCTGGCAGCCGAAGAGCCGGAACAGCCGGAAGCGGATTTTGATTTCCCCATGGAGTGGGACGAGGAAGAGCGGGCGCCCCTTTCTCACAGCTACACCGATGTCGGAGACGATACCCGCATCTGGGAAACGCCGGAGGAAGCGCCCCTTGAGGAAGTGCCGGAAAAGCCCCAGAAGAAGCATTATGTGGGTCTGAAATTTGCCATTGCCCTGGAGCTTCTGGGCATCGCGGCACTGTTCTGGTGGTGGTATCTATGGATTCGGTAACGCCCGTGGGGCGGTTTGCCCCCACGCCCTCGGGCAGAATGCATCTGGGCAACGTGTTCGCGGCCCTGATCGCCTGGCTGTCGGTAAAGTCCCGGGGCGGTGAAATGGTTCTGCGGATGGAGGACCTGGACACCCAGCGCACCAGTGAAGAATACGCCCGGGTCCTGCGGGAGGACCTTACCTGGCTGGGGCTGACCTGGGACCGGGAAACGCCCCCTCAAAGCAGGCAGACCAGGGTGTATGATACCTATTTTGAGCAGCTCCGGGACAAGGGCCTGCTCTACCCCTGCTACTGCACCCGCAGCCAGCTTCACAGCGTCAATGCCCCCCACCTGAGCGACGGCACCTATGTCTACCCCGGCACCTGCCGGAATCTGAGTCAGGCGGAGCGGGCGGCCTTTGGAAGAAACCCTGCCTGGCGGGTGCGGGTGCCGGACCGGGTCTGGGAGGTAGAGGACCGGATCCAGGGTTTCTCCCGGTGGAACCTTTCCCGGGACTGCGGCGACATGGTGGTCCGTCGGGCCGACGGGGTGTATGTGTATCAGCTGGCGGTCACCGTGGACGACGGCCTTGCCGGGGTGACGGAGGTGGTAAGAGGCTCGGATCTGCTGAGCTCTGCCCCCCGGCAGATGTATTTGCAGGAGCTGTTCGGCTTTCCCCGCCCGGCGTATGCCCATGTGCCCATGCTGCTGGCCCCCGATGGGCGGCGGCTGAGCAAGCGGGACAGAGATTTAGACCTGGGGCAGCTGCGGAAGGTGCTTCACCCCCAGGAGCTGATTGGCGCCCTGGCCTTTTCCGCCGGTCTTTTGGACCGGCCGGAGCCCATCGGGGCTTGGGAGCTTGCGGCCCTGTTTTCCTGGCAGAAGCTGCAAAAGGAGGACTTCTGTCTGGAGCTGCCTCAGCTGATGGAACTGTAGCAATGGCCCGCGGCACAGTGCCGCGGGCCATGGTGTTCACAAATTACCCGGCAACTCTTTACAATTTATTCATGCGAACCGGCTGTTTTGCGCTATAATAGGGAGTATATAGAAGATTCGGTTTCCCGGGGTACCGGGAAGCCAAGAAGGAGAGGACTCATTATGGCTGTGTCTGTTTTGATTGTAGAGGACGACCGCAATATCGCGGAGCTTTTGCAGATGTATCTGGAAAAAGAGGGCTATGCCGTTACCATTGCCGGTGACGGAGGACAGGGCCTTGCGAAATACCGGGCCATCAAGCCGGACCTGGTGCTGCTGGATGTGATGATGCCGGTCATGGACGGCTGGGCGGTCTGCCGGGCCATCCGGGCCGAAAGCCAGACCCCCATCATCATGCTCACCGCCAAGGGTGAAACCGACGATAAGGTTTCCGGCCTGAAGAACGGCGCCGATGATTACATCACCAAGCCCTTTGAAATGAAAGAGGTGCTGGCCCGGATTGAGGCCGTGCTGCGCCGCAGCACCGGCGCCGCCGCGGAAAAGAAAGCCCGACGCCTGGTGTTTGACAAGCTGGTCATCGATATGGATGCCTTTGAACTGACCGTAGACGGCAAAAAGGTGGACACGCCCCCCAAGGAGATGGAGTTGCTGTACTATCTGGCCTCCTCCCCCAATCGGGTGTACACCCGCAATCAGCTGCTGGACGAGGTCTGGGGCTTTGATTATTTCGGCGATTCCCGGACGGTGGATGTTCACGTCAAGCGCCTGCGGGAAAAGCTGGAGGGCGTCAGCCCCAACTGGAACCTGAAGACGGTATGGGGCGTGGGGTATAAGTTCGAGGTGCTGCAGGGCACTTGACAACCACCAAATCGGTGGTATAATGAAAACAGAAAAAGGGCGCTGCCGATAGACGGTCAGCTCCCTGCTCTGTTGGTTGAAGTAACCGCGAAAGTTGGGGAACTTGGGGCGGTTACTTCTTCTTTGTTATCTGAAAAATCAGACTAATCAGACTGATGACAAATGTTCCAAACAGAAAAAGTTCTGAGTATGTAACCATCATCACCACCCCCTCTCTGGAAAGACAGGGGGTATCGAAGTTCACCCCCTGTAAAACAGGGAGATAACCGCCTACCGCGGTGCGTCGCGCAGCGAATCAGAATTCTCTGATTGCCAGTGTCAATCACACCATTATCTATTATGGCAGTGCCCTGACTCCATTGGAGTCGCATTTATTGTACGAAATTCCACAATTCTTGTCAATATCCACTGGTGATAGTTTATAAAAACTACCACAAAAACCACCAAACTCCTGACGGCAAACTTTTTTTGTGGGGAAAATGCGGTTAAATGTGGTTGCAAAGGGAAGAAAATGTGGTTAAATGTGGTTAAATGACGCTATTTGCGAGCAATAAGGCAGAAATTGTGTGCTATAAGTTTGAGGTTCTGTAGGGCACTTGACTTCTCCCCGGGTTGTGGTATAACAAACATGAAAAGAGCACTGCCGATAAGCGGTCAGCTCAATTCGGGTTTACAAAATAGCTTTGAAACCGTCGCTTGGCAGAGTGGCGGTTTCTGCTTTTTACACAAATCGTTATGGTAAAACGACCAATATGTACCGTCAGTGTAATCGGCATGGTGCTCACCTGCTTCATAGGAAATGCCGCCAACCGCTTATCCGTTATGGCAATGCTCTTCCCAGCCCCAAATGGGGGCTTCGTTCATTCTCGCAATGAACGGGAAAACGTCAGGAAACCGCGGTCTGCCCGATGTTTGGCAGGCCGCGGTTCTTCGAAGTTGTAAACTTTTTGTGCGTTTCATTGAAAACCGGAGAAACTGTGATATAATTCTACCGTAATCCAAAGAAAAGAGGTGCCTGGAATATGAAATCAACCTTTGGCCGGAGCTTTTCCGTGTTTGCGGGAATCCTCCTGATTGCGCTGACGGTACTGGGCGGTTCTTTTCAGCTGATGGTGCAGGACTATCTGACGGAAACCACCTTTGACGCGCTGGAACAGGATGCCCAAATCGTCGCGGATCTGGCAGCCAGCTATCTGGAGGATGAGAGCCTGTCCGGCCGGGAATTCTTAATGAACCTGGATATTGCCTGCAAGGTTTCCGGCTCCGACGCGGTGATCTGCAATTCCCAGGGCAAGGTGCGCATCTGCTCCGACAGCATGTTCGGCTGTGAGCATCTGGGGCTGTACGTCAACGAAAGCTACCTGAAAAAGGTTCTCACCCAGGGATCCGACCGTGCCACGGGGCTTATCAAGGGCCTGTACAATGAAGAGCGGTTTCTGGTGGCCCTGCCGGTGGCGGCGCCCAGCGGCAATTCCGGCATCATCATTGTGTCCACCCCCTCCGCCGACGTGCGGGCGGTGCTGACCAAGATTTCCAACATCTTCCTGACCACCGCCATCTGCGTCATCCTGGTGTCCGTGGTTGCGGTCAGTTTCTTCGCCCGGCGGGAGAGCCGGCCTCTTCAGGATCTGGCAAAGGCGGCCAATGCCTTCGGCCACGGCAATCTGGAAGCCCGGGTCCGGGTGGAGGAAGGGTCCAGCGAAGAACTGGAGGAACTGGCCCTGGCCTTTAACAACATGGCCTCGTCCCTCCAGAAGAGTGAGTACCGGCGGCAGGAGTTTGTGGCCAATGTGTCCCACGAGCTGAAAACCCCCATGACCACCATCTCCGGCTATGTGGACGGTATGCTGGACAAGACCATTCCGGAGGAGAAGTGGCCCCACTATCTGCAGATCGTCTCCGATGAAACCAAGCGACTCAGCCGGCTGGTGCGCAGTATGCTGGATATTTCTCAGCTGCAGAGCGAGGGCGGCATTCCGGAGGAAAA
>JAXEMQ010000129.1:0-6653 GCA_034099845.1 Faecousia sp. | reverse complement strand
GCTGGTTTGCCATGTGTGTTTTCCTCCTTGATGTAACGTACTCAGTTTGCGTAGTGTCTGGGTACGGTCGAACTGACTGTTCACGCTTCCGTGCGTATCACTTCGGGCCATGAAAATTGGCCGACAAGCGCCGACCATTCTTCCGTCCCGGCGATATACGCCAGCGTAACAGAAGCAGTTCAGCCGCCCGATGACCGGACATACTCCGCAGAAGTTACCGCCTTTCGGCGCAATCTCCTGCATCATCGCATCGCAGTGCGCAGTTTCCCCACGCACGCTCAGATATAATACCATCCGCAAAACAAATTGTCAAGAGCTTTTTTAGAACTTTTTACAAAAATTACAGGTAATTTTTGTACGTTTGTGAGAAAAACAGGTGTCGCTTTCCTATGGACAGCTCCAGCAGGCAATGGACAATGGACAATGGTTCACTGTCCATTGTCCATTCCCAAAAGCGCCCTATCGCAGTTCCCACAGGAAGGCAAAATACATCCCCGGACTCGGTGAGGAATCCGGGGATGACCTGATCACTTATGCTCCCACTCTTTATACTGGGCCGCTTTTTCGTAGAGCCGCAGATAGCTGTCGTAACGGCTCTGCTCAATCTCCCGGTTTTCCGCCGCCTGGCGCACCGCGCAGCCCGGTTCTCTTCTGTGAGAACAGTCGTGGAACTGGCACCGCCCCAGCCAGGGGCCAAAATCCGGGAAGGCGTACTGGAGGTTTTCCTTCAGGATCACATCCATCTGATCCGTATCAAAGGAGGAAAAGCCGGGTGTATCCATTACAAAGGTCTCATGGTCCAGGGAGAACAGCTCCACATGCCGGGTGGTATGCCGTCCTCTTCCCAATTTCTCGGATACCTCGCCGGTGGGAAGCTTTAATTCCGGGCAGAGCCGGTTGAGAATGCTGCTTTTGCCCACGCCGGAGTTTCCGGTAAACGCGGTGAGCTTTCCCTGAAGTGCCCTGCGAAGCTCCCCGATGCCGGCACCGGTCTGGGCGCTGGTGGCAATGACCCGAAAGCCTGCGTGGCTGTAGATTCCGCAAAGCTCCTCCGCTTCATCCAGATCCGTCTTGTTGACGCACAGAATGCTCTCAACGCCCTTGTTTCCCGCAATTGCCGTAACCCGGTCAATGAGAAAGGGCTCCGTAACCGGATTGACATTGGCGGCAAAAATCAGCAGCGCGTCCACGTTGGCAACCGCCGGGCGAATAAAGCTGTTCTTTCTGGGCAGAACCTGCTGGATCATGCCCTTTCCCCGCTGCATAACAACCCGGACCATATCGCCGGTAAGGGGCGTCATTCCCTCTTTGCGCAGAATCCCCCGTGCCTGGCAGGTGACGGTTCCCGTGGGCAGCACCACATCATAGAATCCGCTGATGGAGCGGACAATTCTTCCTGTCTGTTCCTCAATTGCCATTAAACGGTACCTTCTGGGTGACAAATTTTTCGCCGTCAACATAAATGTCGTATTCCTTGGTTCCCTTGCCCGTAAGGGTCACAATATACTCGGAAACCCCGGCAGGGACTTTTGCGTCCTCCACCACCACGGCACCGTCCTGCAGAATGGTCAGCAGATAGGGTTCTGTCCGGTTGGGCACGGAGAAGCGGACGGAAACCGTGGTGTTTTCATCCTTGGTCTCTTCGGTTGCCTCCGTGCTCTGGGTTTCTCCGCCGCCCTTGGAAACCTTCAAAACAATCTTTTCATCCAGCTTGAGCTGCGTATCCTTCTCCACGGACTGGTCAACCACTTCCCCTTCCGGGCGGTCACTGCGGACCTTTTCCGTTTCCACCCTGGTAAAGCCCAGGTCGGTAAGCTGCTTTTTCGCAATTTCCGCGGACAGGCCCACCACGTTGGGAACAGCAGCGGTTCTGGGTCCGGTGCTGACGTACACCACCACGTTCTGGCCCGGCTCCATCTCGGTGCCCGCCTTGGGCTCCGTGCGGATCACCTTGCCGGAGGACACATAGTCACTGGGCTCGGTCTGCTCCACCACATTGATATTGTGAATTCCCTCCAGGACCTTGATGGCCTGGTCCCGGTCCAGATCCACCAGGTTGGGCATCTCAATGGTCTCCGGTCCGGTGCTGACCCAAAGACTGATGATCTGTCCGTCGGTGAGCTCCGCGCCGGCAGCGGGGTCCGTGCGGATCACCTTGCCGCTGGCCACCTCACTGCTGGCTTCCGGCCGCACCAGGGACTCGAAGCCCTGGCCCTTCAGGAAGGACTTGGCCTCCTCCGCACCCACATCCCGCAGATCCTCCATCACCTTAACCGCCGGTTCTTCCCCCAGAGAAACGGTGATGACGATTTCTGTCCCCTTGGAAACCCGGCTGCCGCCCTCCGGCTCCTGATGCATAATCTGTCCCTTTTGGTAGGTGCTGTCATACTGCTGGGGCTGGAAGCGGATTTTGAAATCGGCGTATTTGGTCATCAGCTCATCGCTGTATTCCGTGCCAATGAGGTAAGGCACCTCCACCAGATCCCGATCCTTGTTCAGCAGTGATCCGTTGAACACCGCCAGCAGAAAGGCGCCGATGGCCAATACCGCCACGATGCTGCACACAATAATGGCAATGGTGGCAATCCGGTTCCGTTCCTCCCGTTTGCGCTGTTCCTCCCGCTTCCGCGCCGCCGCACGGCGCATGGCGTCGGTATTCTGGCTGACGGGGGGACGGCGGGTGCCTGTGTTCTGGCTCACCCCCGGCCGCTGCTGGGGCATCCGGCCGGTGGTCTGTCTCACCGGCGGTGTGACGGTGCCGTTTTTGGCATTGGCCACACGCTCGGCTGTGGTTCTGGGATAGGTCTGCTGCATCCCCCGGATGGCAATGGGATGCTCCGCAGGGGCAGAGGCCTGATACTGAAAATCGATGGAAGGATTCTTGCGGAACTCCTCCATATCCTGTAGCATTTCCGTTGCGGAGGCGTAGCGGTCCTTGGGGTCCAGAGACATACCCTTGAGAATAATCTGTTCCAGCCCCAGGGGAATGTTGGGATTCAGCGTGGAAGGCTTGGGCGCGCCCCCGTTGATATGCTGGATGGCCACCGCCACCGGGGATTCTCCGTCAAAGGGAGGCCGGCCCGTCATCATCTCATACATGACAACGCTGAGGGAATACAGGTCCGATCTGGAATCGGTGTAGCCGCCCTTGGCCTGCTCGGGAGAAATATAGTGGACGGAGCCCAGAGCCTCCTTGGTCAGGGTATTGCTCTTGCTCATAACCCGGGCAATGCCGAAGTCCATGACCTTGACGCTGCCGTCCTTCAGCACCATCACATTGTGGGGCTTGATGTCCCGGTGGACAATGCCCCGGCTATGGGCGTGCTCCAGACCCTTGGCGATCTGCATGGAAAAATGCAGGGTCTCCTTCCAGTTGAGCACGCCCTTGACTTCCATGTACTGCTTCAGGGAAATACCGTCGATGAGCTCCATGACGATATAGTTCGCCGTATCCGACGAGGAAACGTCATAGACCTGGACAATATTGGGATGGCTGAGCATGGCAACAGCCTCACCCTCCGCCCGGAACCGGCGGCGGAACTCCTCGTCCCCGGAGAATTCGTCTTTTAAGATCTTGATGGCCACCAATCGGTTCAGCCGGTGACACAGGGCTTTATATACAACGGCCATGCCGCCGGTGCCGATCACTTCCAGGATCTCATACCGGTCGTCCAGCAGCCGCCCAATATATTGATTCATATGGATTTTTGCTCCTTTCGACAACCGGTCACAGGGACACCAGAATACTCGTTACGTTATCGGGGGAACCCCGCATTTTGGCAATGTCCAGCAGCCGCTTGCAGCAGTTCTGCTTTTTGACCCCGTGGACCACTTCAAACAGGATTTCCTGATCGTCCAGCATATTGCTGAGACCATCGGAGCACAGCAGAAGGAAGCTGCCTTTTTCCAGCTCCTGACGGTAAATATCACACAGAATGGTGGGTTCTGTACCCACTGCCCGGGTGATCAGGTTCTTCCCGGGGAAGGTTTTCGCCGTTTCCGGGGTCAACTCGCCCCGGTCTACCATCATCTGCACCACGGAGTGATCCTTTGTAATCTGGCGGATGCTGCCGTTTGCAATGCTGTAGCACCGGCTGTCGCCTACATTGATAATGGAAGCCTGATTTTTCCGGATCACCGCGGCCACCAGGGTGGTGCCCATGCCTGCGAAAGCCTCAAACTGATTCGCCTGGTCGTAGACCGTGAAGTTTGCCAGCTTCACGGCAGAGCGCAGAATCATATCACATTTGTCCCAATCCGTCTGCGGCGTCCAGTTCCGGCACACCTCCTGAACAAACACATCCACCGCCAGGGAAGACGCGATGTTGCCGGATTTGGCGCCGCCCATACCATCGCACACCACGCACAGAAGGCTGTGGCGATCCAGCTTTTCAATATGGAAAGCGTCCTGGTTCTGTTTGCGGACGCAGCCGACATCTGTCAGGCCCCAGCTTTGCATGGCAATGCTCCTCTCAAGAATAATTGACAATTGAGAATTGACAGTTGACAGTTAGAATTGCTTAGTTTTTTGCACATTCAAATGGAATTCATCCCGAAGGAATACCACAATTGTCAATTGTCAATTGTCATTTCCCCTTCGTATACTTCCTTCTCAGCTGGCCGCAGGAAGCATCAATGTCCCCGCCCAGGGTTCTGCGCACCGTGGCGGGAATGCCGCCGCTTTCCAGGGTCTTCTGGAAGGCGGCCACCGCTTCCCGGGTACTGGGCTTCAGGGGGCTTTCCTCCACATGGTTCAGCGGGATCAGATTGAAGTGGCAGGGCAGGCCCTTCATCCGTCCAATAAGCTCCTTCGCGTTCTCCCGGGAATCGTTGACGCCGCCGATCATGGCGTATTCAAAGGAAATCCGGCGGGAAGTGGCCTCGTAATACCGGCGGCAGGCATCGATCAGCTCCTGGCTGGGATACAGCTTGTTCACCGGCATAATGGTGTCCCGGATGCCGTCGTTGGGGGCATGGAGGGACACAGAAAGGGTCAGCTGCAAATTCCGTTTTGCCAGCTCATCGATTTTGGGCACCAGGCCGCAGGTGGAAAGGCTGATGTGACGCATGGAGATGTTCATTCCCTCGGCGCTGTTCACCAGTTCCAGAAAGCGCATCACATTGTCAAAGTTGTCCAGCGGCTCCCCAATGCCCATGAGCACGATGTGGGAGATGGGTAGGCCCGAATCCACCTGGGTGAACAGCACCTGATCCAGCATTTCAAAGGGCTCCAGCCGCCGCACCAGTCCCCCCAGAGTGGAGGCGCAGAAGGCACAGCCCATCCGGCAGCCCACCTCCGTAGAGATGCAGACCGTGTTGCCATAATGGTAGCGCATCAGCACCGTTTCCACGCAGTTGCCGTCAGAAAGCTGCCACAGATACTTGATGGTGCCGTCCTTCCGGGATTCCTGCCTGCGCACCACGGTGGGTGCCTGAATGGGATAGTTCTCCCCAAGCCGGTCCCGGAGATTTTTGGGGAGGTTGGTCATCTCCTCGTAGCTCCTGACCCCTTTGTGGAGCCAGCTATAAACCTGTTTGGCCCGGAATGGGGGCTGTCCAAGCGCTTTGATGGTTTCCGCCAGCTCCGGCAGAGTCAGGTTTTTGAGATTCATGGGTTCCTCCGCAGACGGCAGATGAAAAATCCGTCGGTATCGTACTGTCCGGGAAGCAGCGTCAGCATCCCGTTTTCGTTTTTGGGAAAAAACTCCGGCAGGCACAGGGGCTCGGTACTAAAATCCGGGTGGGCTTCCAGAAAGGCTTCCACCACCTGCTCGTTTTCCCGTTTTAATATGGTACAGGTGGAGTACATCAGTACGCCGCCTTTTTTTACATAGCTTGCCTGATTGGAAAGGATGGCCCCCTGCAGGGCAGGCAGCGCTTCCGTCTCCTTCAGGTTCCGGTAGCGAATGTCCGGCTTTTTGCGGATAATGCCCAGACCGGAGCAGGGAACATCCGCCAGCACCACATCAAAAGCGTCCTCCCACTCCGGATTGAAAACAGACGCATCCTGCACCCCGGCCCGGATATTGGTCAGGCCCAAACGCCTGGCGCCGTTTTCGATGAGGGCGATCTTATGGGGGTGGATGTCGCAGGAACGAATCTGCCCCCTCCCGCCCATGGCGATGGCCGCGGCAAAGCTCTTGCCGCCGGGGGCGCTGCAGCAGTCCAGCAGCTGGATTCCGCCTTCCTTCGGCAGCCGGGCGCAGCGGACGCTGAGCCGGGAGGCAGGATCCTGTACATAGAAGAGGCCTTCCAGGAAAGAGGGCAGCTTTTCCAGGTTCCCGGTGGCGCTCAGCACCAGACAATCCTCCATCCAGCTGTGGGGACGGGCCTCCACGCCCTCCCCTGCCAGCCGGTCCAGCAGGTCCCGGCTGGTAACCCTGGTCAGGTTGACCTGGACCACCGTTTCCGGGGCGGCATTGTCCGCTTTCAGAATCCCCTCCAGGGTGCCTTTGGGAACATTGGCCTTCAAAAGGGAAATGAGCTCCTCCGGGTGGCTGAACCGGTCCGCGTAGGACACCGGCTCCGTAAGGCTCTCCCGGGAACGGACCGCATTGCGCAGCACCGCGTTTACCAGGCCCTGCTGCTTTCCGTACTTCTTGGCCAGGGAAACGGCTTCATTTACCGCCGCGCTGTCCGGAATCCGGTCCATT
>JAXEMQ010000127.1:0-2126 GCA_034099845.1 Faecousia sp. | reverse complement strand
AAGAGCCGGAAAAGGTGGAACAGCAGCTGCGAAAGATTCTGCCCCCCGATAAAAGCAGCGATTTCTGCCACAGAATCGTTCTGTTTGGCCGGGACATCTGCACCGCCCGGAATCCCAAGTGCGGCCAGTGTCCCCTGAGTCCATTCTGCCAGGAAGCAACCGGCATTCACTGAATCCATTCTATCGGGCCCCTTGTCCGCATACCCTGTGGACAAGGGGTGATTTTTTTGAAGCGTTCGGTTCCGCTTTTTTACAGCGCGCTGCTGCTGACTGCCGTGAATCTGGTACTGCGGATGGCGGGAACCGGATTTCAGGTCTATCTATCCCGCCGGATCGGCGCCGAAGGCATCGGTCTGCTGCAGCTGACGCTGTCTGTAGGCAGTCTTGCCATGATCAGCGGCATCGGCGGCATCCGTACCGCCACCATGTATCTGACCGCGGAAGAGCTGGGCAGGAAGAACCGGCCGGGCCTGTGCTGGATGCTCTCCGGCTGTCTGCGCTACAGTATCCTTTGCAGCCTTTCCATTGCGGCGGCGCTGTATTTTCTGGCCCCTTTCCTTGCTTCAAAATGGATCGGAAACCCTTCCGTAACCGGTGCGCTGCGGCTTTTTTCCTTTTTTCTGCCCATCAGCTGTCTGTGTTCCGTGATGACCGGCTATTTTACAGGTGAAAACCGAATTGGGACCCTGGCAGCCGTAGAAGTAGCGGAGCAGGTTTTTACCATGGTTGTGACCCTGGCCTGTCTGTTCTTCTTCGCCGGAACGGATCCCGGAAGGGCCTGCAAGTGTGTGATTTTCGGCAGCAGTATGGGCTCCTGTCTGACTCTGGGACTGCTTCGCCTGCTCTACAGGGCAGAAAAGAATCCCTGTGGGCCAAGCATTCCCGTCCGCAGACGGATCCTTCAGGCAGCGGTTCCGCTGGCTCTGGCGGACACTCTGAAATCCGGCATCAGCACCCTGGAAAACCTGATGGTTCCCAAAAGGCTATCCCTGGCAATCCACGACCCGCTGGCAGCCTTCGGTCGGATCTCCGGCATGGTGTTCCCGGTGATGATGTTTCCGGCCTGCATCCTGTTTGGGCTGTCCGAGCTGCTGATCCCGGAGCTGGCCCGGTGCAGCTGCTCCGGCGGAGAAGCCCGTATCCACTACCTGCTTCACAAAAGTCTCCGGGTGGCCATGCTGTACGGCGCCGTGTTTGCCGGGATCCTCTATCTCTGCGCGGACAGTTTGTGTCAGGTGCTTTATAAGAGTAAAGAGGCCGGGGAGCTTCTGCGGCAGTATGCCCCTCTGGTTCCCATGCTCTACTGCGATGCCATCACGGACGCCATCACAAAGGGCTTGGGCCAGCAAAAGCAGGCCGTCCGATTCAATATCTTCACCAACACGCTGGATGTGGTGCTGCTGTTCTTTCTGCTGCCAAAGCTCGGGATGAAGGGCTATTTTCTCAGCTTCTTCCTGACCCATGCCATCAATTTTCTTCTGAGCATCCGCCACCTTCTGCGCTTCACAAAACAAAAAATCGCACTCTACCTTCCCCTGACCACCGCCGCCTGCGCCATCGGGAGCATCTGGATCAGCCGGCATATCCAGGGTTTCCTGAGTTCCTTCGCATACGTTCTTCTTTTTGGCAGTTCTCTGTACCTGACCGGTGTCATCCGGGGAGAGGATTTCAGATGGGTCCGGCGGTTGGTCCGGGCAAAATAGCCGTTGCCTTTTCCTGCGATTGTCGGTATAATGGAGGAAAGCCACCAAACAACGGAGGAATGTTGCCATGCGTCTGACTTCGATCCAGGACTGCCTGCGGCAAAAGAATATGCCCTTTCAATACTTTGAGGAGAACGACTGCGGCAGCATCACCTTTTCTCACCGGGGCCTCAGCTATCACATCTGGGAATATCCCGCCCCGGAGCGGGGAGCGGAAAGCAACGTGCGGTCCGCAGGCCGGAGCGAGGACTACGAAGGGGATTACGAAGCCCAGATTATTGAGATTCTTCAGGAGTTCTAAGCCATGGAGAAAAATAGAAGCTACTGTCTGGATCTGTTGAAGCTGGTGCTGGCTTATGTGATTGCGCTCTTCCACTGCGGGCTCTCCGTCTCCCCCGGGCCCACCGTAACCGTTCAGGTCTT
>JAXEMQ010000126.1:0-25025 GCA_034099845.1 Faecousia sp. | reverse complement strand
TCCCGCTCCGGCCGGGAGGAGCAGGCCACCATGACCACCCTGGCGGGGCTGGTGGTGGTGCTGATGATGGTGGCCCAGAAAATCGCGGAGCTCTTCGACCTGGTGAAGACTCTGTTCCGTTTCTGATGGCCCTGTTTCTGAAAGCCGCCGCCGGAATTCTGCTGACGGTGATCCTTTTGGCCCAGCTACGCCAGAAGGAACTGTCGGTGCTCCTTTCCATGGCGGTGTGTGCCATGGCCTGCTGCGGGGCGCTGCGGCTTCTTGAACCGGTGGTGGAGCTGTTGGAGGAGCTGGAGGAACTGACCGGCCTCAACGAGCCCTTTCTGGTGCTTTTGCTCAAGTCCGCGGGTATCGGCCTCACGGCGGAGGTATCTGCCTCCATCTGCGCGGATGGGGGGAACGGAGCGCTGGCAAAGGTTTTGCGGCTTTTGGGCAGCGCCGCCATACTGTGCCTGTCCGTTCCCATGCTGCGTACGCTGATGGATCTGATACAGGAGATGGTGGGGACTGCATGAAAAGATTGATTGCCCTTTTGCTGCTCCTTTCCCTGGTGGTGATGCCGGTTTGGGGAGAGTTGGCCGCCCCGGAGGTGCCGGAGGCGGGAGCGAAATATATGCCCAAAGAGACCAAAAGCTTTGGCAAAAGCCTGCGGCACATTCTGGGGGAGCTGCTGCCCGTTCTCTGGCCCAACGTTCAGGAGGGGCTGAAGGCGGCGGCGGGCCTCATTGCCGCCTGTATGCTGGTTGGCCTTCTGCGGACGGAAGATCCCCTGGCCCAAAGGACCGCGGATCTGGTGGGGGCGGTGTCCGTTGCGGCCCTGCTTCTGACCCGGACAGGGGCAATGATCCGACTGGGGGAAACCACGGTCCAGGAGCTCAGCGAATATGAAAAGCTGCTGCTTCCCTGTATGACCGCCGCCATGGCCGCCCAGGGCGGCGCGGCAACGGGAGTAGCCCTCTATGCCGGGTCCGCCGTATTCAACACAGTTCTCAGCCGTCTGCTGGTCAGGCTCATGGTGCCGGTGCAGTATCTCTATCTGGCGGCGGCCACCGCTGCCGGTGTTCTGGGAAGCGACTCCCTGAAAAATATGAAAGATGCCATTAAAAATCTGCTCCTCTGGTGTCTCAAAACCATGCTGTCTCTCTTCACCGCCTACCTGGGCATCACCGGTGTGGTCAGCGGAAACGCGGACGCGGCAGCGCTGAAGGCCGCCAAGGCTACCTTCGGCACCTTCATCCCCGTGGTAGGGAGCATCCTGGCCGACGCCTCCGAGGCGGTGTTGGTGGGCACCGGAGTGCTGCGCAGCGCCATGGGGATCTACGGCATTCTGGCCATCCTGGCGGTGTTCCTGGAGCCCTTCTGCCGCATCGGCATCCAGTATCTGATCCTCCGGCTCACGGCCTCCCTGTGCGCCATGTTCGGCACCAAGACCCAGACCGCCCTCATCGCCGACTTCGGGGAGGTGATGCGGATGCTGCTGGGTATGACGGGAGCCATGTGCATTCTGCTTCTGGTCAGCACGGTGTGCTTTCTCAAGGGGGTGGGGTGATGGCAGCAAGGTATGTGCTGAGCCTGATCGGGGCGGCGCTCATCGCCGGGATCCTCCAGTCCTTTGTCAAAGAGGGAAGCTGCGCCAGGGTCCTCAAAATTCTGTGCGGTCTGTTTCTCATGGTCACCGCCCTGAAGCCCCTGAAGGACCTGCAAATCCCCACCCTGGAAGACTGGACCGCTTCCTGGAACGCGGAGGCGGAGGCGGCGGTCCGGGAAGGGGAAGAACGGTATGCCGGTGAATACGGCGCGGTCATAAGGCAGCAGCTGGAAGCATATATCTTGGACAAAGCGGCGCAGCTTGGACTGTCGGTGCAGGTACAGCTTACGCTCACCGCCGATCATCTGCCGGAGAGCGCCCTGCTGACAGGTCAGGCAACCCGGCAGCAGAAGCAGGCCATGGAATCGATCCTCGAATCCGACCTGGGAATCCCCAAGGAGAAGCAGCAATGGAACGGAAGCTAGGACACATCAAGGAATTCTTCTACAAAAACCGGGCGGTGGCTCTGGTGGTTCTTTTGGGGGTGCTGCTGATGCTGCTGCCCACCGGGAAAACGGAAAGCAAAAAGCCTCAGCAGCAGGCGGCGGTGGCCCAGCCCCGGGAAAGTCTGGAGACCCGGCTGGAACAGATCCTTAGCCAGGTCAGCGGCGCGGGGAATGTCCGGGTGCTGCTGACCCAGGAGCGGGGGGAAACAAGCGTTTACCAGCTGGACCTGCAGGAGGTAACGGATGGGGACCGCCGGGAAATCCGGCAGGATACCGTTACCGTAACCGGGAGCGACCGGCAGCAGGAGGGCCTGCTGACCCAGGTGGAAGCGCCCCGGTACCGGGGGGCGGTGGTTGTATGTCAGGGAGGCGACAATCCGACAGTCAGGCTGTCGGTTGTGGAAGCGGTATCCGGTGCCACCGGACTGCCGTCCAATCGAATAACCGTTCTGAAAATGAAATGAGGGGGCATTTTTGTGAAAATCTGGAAGAAGAATCTGATTGCGGCGGCGGTTCTGGTTACGGTGTGTGCCGGTATTTATGTAAACTGGCTGTACACCACGGATCAGTCCGCCGAAACCCTGACCCAAACCCTGGATTCGGAAAAGGTCATGGGGGAGGATCTGGACCTGAGCGAGGATATGTCCGCCGTGCTCACCGGAGACGAGAGTTTGTCCACTGCCGATGACTACTTCGCCGCGGTGCGGCTGTCCCGGCAGCAGGCAAGGGATGATGCCATTCATCTTTTGCAGGAGGCGGCGGCCTACGATGGCGGCTCCAAGGAAGCGGAAGCCTCCCGGGATCTGGAAGACATTGTGGAAACCGCTCTGAGCGAAGCCCAGATTGAGAGTCTGGTCATCGCCAAGGGCTACGCGGACTGTGTGGCCTATATGTCCGGCGATGGCATCTCCGTTGCGGTGGCGGCCCCGGAAGGCGGGCTGCAGCAGCAGGATGTGGCGGTGATTGCTGATGTGGTGATGAGCCAGTCTCCCTACACCCTGGATTCCATCCGGGTGGTAGAAGTGAAGTAATCCGTCCCCCCGGTGAAAAACCGGGGGAATTCTGTTGTTTTTGCGGGAAAAAATAGGACTGGAAAAAGTGGGGGAACTGTGGTATTATAAAGTGAAATGACTATGCAAAGGAGGCGGCTGGATATGAATTGGCTGCAAAGTGTGCTTTATGGTTTCCTTTCCGGTGCAGCGGATATTCTGCCTGTTTCTTCCCGCGCCCACGGGATCCTTCTGCTGAAGATCTTCGGCACCACGGTTGACGGCAACTTTATGCTGCTGTTTCTCCATACCGCGGTTACCCTGGCTCTCTATTTCAGCTGCCGGACCCAGCTGATCCGGATCCGCCGGGCCCTGGCCCTTGCCCGGGTTCCCAAGAAAAAGCGCCGCAGGCCTCTGGATACAAAAAGCCTGATGGATTTCCGACTTCTGCGGACCACCGCCATTCCCATTGTTCTTGCCTATATCTTTTACGACAAGGTCTTCTTCCTCGGCGGCTCTCTGCTGGCCGTTTCCGGATTCCTGTTTCTCAACGGTCTGATTCTGTACATCCCCCAGTTCCTGCCCACCGGCAATAAGGACGCCAGGAGTATGTCCCGGGTGGACGGGCTGCTCATCGGCCTGGGCGGCGCCCTGTCCATTTTCCCCGGCATTTCCGCCATCGGCGCCATGGTTTCCGTCAGCTCCGTTCTGGGCGTGGATCGGGAATACGGAACCAACAATGCCCTCATTACCGGCATTCTGATTTCCGCCTGCATCTGTGTCAACGATCTTGTCCGCATTGTGGGGACGGGGCTTTCCGGTGTCACCTTCGGGATTGTTTTGGTGTGTCTGGCAACGGGGCTGGCCGCTTTTGCGGGCACCTTCCTGGGCATCCGTCTGCTGCGGGCCGCCCGGAAGAGCATCGGTTTTTCCATCTTCGCGTTTTACTGCTGGGGCCTGGCCCTGTTTATGTTCTTTCTGAATCTCATCGCGTAATAGGAGGCTTTTATGGCTGAAAAGAAAGGCGGCACCCGCGCTGAACAGGCGGCTGCCGGTGCGAAAAAGAAACCTGCCGCCGGAAAAACCGGCGGCAAAGCTACCCCGCCCAAGAAAAAGGCGCCGGAGAAAGTAAAAAAGGGAAATTCGGATTTTTCCGGGGGCCTTGCGCCCAATGTGCTGATCGCGGTGCTCAGTGTGGTGCTGTTTGCTCTGTTCCTGGCCATAGCCGTGAATCCGGACGGCGCTCTGCTGCGGGCCATGAAATCCGTGATTCTGGGCCTGCTGGGTCAGGCCGGGTTCTATTTCTCCATTCCCGCCCTGGTCTATCTGTTTTTGATCCAGACCTTTGGCCGGAAGCATCGCCCCACCATGCGCAGCATTTGCCTGACGCTGTTTGTATTCTTCAGCGGCAGCATCTTCCATCTGGTGGTCCAGCGTCAGGGCATGGCGGAGGGCTTCGGGGTCATCGCGGACCTCTATACCGGCGGGCTGGAAGGCAGCACCGGCGGTGTGCTCTGCGGCGGCTTTGCCATGCTGGTGCGTTGGCTCTGCGGCAGCGTGATTGCCTATCTGGTACTGGGGCTTGCCGCAGTGCTGACCCTTCTGGCCTCCATGGAAATCACCATCCCCAGCATTGTCCGGGCCGTTATCAACCGTCCCCGGGAGGAGTATCCGGAGGAAGAGGAGGAAGAGGCCCCCTATATGGAACCCGCTGCCCTGGTGGTGAACCACATTACCAATAAACGCATCGAGCAGAAGCGCCGCCAGCGGCAGGAGATTGCCCCCGCGCTGCCTGCCGACGAGCCGGTGAAGACGGAGCCCAAGCCCCGCCAGCCGGTGCAGCAGCCCCGGCCCCCGAAGGCACCGGTACAGCCTGCGGCACAGCCCCAGGAGGAACGGGAGGAACGGATGGAATCCGGAACCCCTGCCAAGGCCGCCAATATGATGAATACCATCGGTCTGGACATTGACGCCCCCCTCTACGGCTCCGTGGAACCGAAGTGCGCCGGTGTTGCCGTGCAGAAAGAGCCCCAGGAACTGGAAGAGCCGGAGATCCCCCAGCGGATGCCCGTTTTTGTAAAGGAAAGCAAGACCGTCAAGCCTGTGCGGAAGACTGTCCCTGTCCGGGAGCCGGTGCCGGAGGAAACCGGAGAAAAGCCCGGCAAGGTGACCACAAAAGAGGCCCAGGAATCCGCCCGCCAGGTGGCCATGGAGATTGCCCAGAGTCAGGCGGAGGGAGAAAGGAATGCCTATTGCTTCCCGCCCATTGATCTGCTGCGCCGGCCCATCGGCATCAATGCCGACGGCACCGAGGAGATGCGGGAGAATTCCGCCCGGCTGAATGAGACCCTGGCCAGCTTCCGCATCGATGCCCACATCATCAATGTCACCCGAGGTCCCAGCGTCACCCGGTATGAGGTGGAGCTGGACAAGGGCGTGCGGCTCAGCAAGCTCACCTCCTGCGCCGATGACATTGCCCTGAGCCTGGGCGCCTCCGGCGTGCGGATTGCCGCCGTTCCCGGTAAGATTTCCATTGTGGGCATTGAGGTGCCCAACCGTACCGTGACCACCGTGTCCCTGCGGGAGGTCATCGATTCTCCGGAATTTGCCCGGGCAAAGGGAAAGTCCTCCTTCTCCGTGGGCAAGGACATCGGGGGCAACTGCATTGTGGGCAACATTGCCAAGATGCCCCATATGCTGATCGCCGGTACCACCGGTTCCGGTAAGTCTGTGTGCATGAACTCCATCATCATCAGCCTCCTCTATAAGGCAGGCCCCGAGGATGTAAAGCTCATCATGGTGGACCCCAAGATGGTGGAGCTGGGCATTTACAACGGCATTCCCCATCTGCTGATTCCTGTGGTTACCGATCCCAAAAAGGCCGCCGGTTCTCTGCAGTGGGCGGTTACGGAAATGCTGCGCCGGTATAAGCTGATGAGTGATGCCGGTGTCCGGGATCTGGAATCCTACAACAGCATTATGGAATCCGAGGAAGACGGCCAGAAGCTGCCCCAGGTGATTGTCATCATCGACGAGCTGGCGGACCTGATGCTGGTTGCCGCCAAGGAGGTGGAGGATTCCATCTGCCGGATTGCCCAGATGGGCCGTGCTTCCGGTATGCACCTGATCATCGCCACCCAGCGGCCCTCCGCCGATGTGATTACGGGCCTGATGAAGGCCAACATCCCCTCCCGCATCGCCTTCTCCGTGGCCTCCGCCATGGAATCCCGGATCATTCTGGATACCCAGGGCGCGGAAAAGCTGGTGGGCAAGGGCGACATGCTCTACGCGCCCATCGGCTGCGGCAAGCCCCTCCGGGTTCAGGGCTGCTTTGTCACCGACAGCGAGGTGGAGGCAGTGGCCGGATATGTAAAGGATCACTATGTGGCCGATTACAACCAGCAGGTGCTGGAGGAGATTGAGAAAAAGGCCCAGCAAACCGGAAAGAACGGAAAGGGAACCGCACCGGAGGCGGAACCCAACGACGAGGAGCTGGAGGGAGACGAGATGCTGCCCGCCGCCGTGGATGTGATTCTGGAAACCGGACAGGCTTCCGTTTCCATGCTGCAAAGAAGACTGAAGCTGGGCTATGCCCGTGCCGCCAGAATTGTGGACGAGATGGAGGAAAAGGGCATTGTAGGTCCCTTCCAGGGCTCCAAGCCCCGGGCCATCCTGATCACCAAAGAGGAGTGGGCCGCCCGGAACGGCGCCATGACCGAGGAGCTCCCCTTTGACCCGGAGGTCCCCGACGAACTGTTGTGATCCCTGTCCCCAACCCAACCGGTTGGGGACAAGTTCTTTTCTACTGGATTTTTCCGAACAACTGTGCTATAATACCCAGGCATTTTGATTTTGAAACGAGGGAATACCATGAACGATAAGGAAATCGGCGAGATTCGCCGCCATCTGCGGCGGGACCGCAGCAATATTACCGCCATTTACGGCTGCTATGTCAATGACAACAAAGAGATCATCGCGGAGTTCCGCCAGAGCACCGGCCTGATGCCGGAAAACGAGGCGGACAAGTATTACGGTCTGCTGCGGCGGGTGCTGTCCGGTGCCATTGGAAAGAATCTCATCGATATTACCTTCAAAACCGCCCAGGTGGCTGACAGCCCGGAGCACAAAATGCTCATGGAGCTGCGCAAAACCGCCCTGAAGGATGACGAGCTGCGCCTGAGCTTTTATCAGAAGATCATCGACAATGCGGCGCTGGAGGGCAACTACCTGATTCTCATTGGCTGCGACAGCTACGATGTGCCCTTCAAAGGGAAGGACGACCTTTCCAATCCGGATTCCGCGGAGGAGACCTATACCTATCTGATCTGCGCCATCTGCCCAGTGAAGCAGACCAAGGCGAACCTGCACTATGTGCCGGAGGAAAAGCTTTTCCACGACGGGGCAATGAATCAGCCGGTGGCCGCGCCCATGCTTGGCTTTCTGTTCCCGGCCTTTGACAACCGGGCAACCAATATTTACAATGCACTGTACTATACCCATGATGTAAAAACCAGCCAGGACGCCCTCATTGAGGCGCTGTTCAACACCCCCGTTCCCATGCCCGCGGCGGAGCAGAAAAAGTGCTTTGAGGCCCTGCTCACCACCGCTCTGGGAGAGGACTGCAATCTGGATGTGGTGCAGACGGTCCATGACCAGCTGTGCCAGCGCATCGAGCTCCATAAGGAGGCCAAGGTGCCGGAACCTCTGATGATTGCCAAGGCCGATGTGAAGGAAGCGCTGGCTTCCTGTGGCGTGTCCGAGGAGCACCTGGCAAAGTTCAGCGTGGACTACGATGAGACCTTCGGCTTTGAGGCGGACCTACACCCCAAAAACATCATCGACAACAAGCGCTTTGAGATCAAGACCCCGGATGTTTCCATCAAAGTAGATCCCACCAGAAGCGACCTGATTGAAACCCGCATCATCGGCGGGGTCAAGTACATCCTGATCTGCGCCGACGAAAACGTGGAGGTCAACGGCGTTAGCATCCATATTGGGGAAAGTGAGCAGGATCCTTCGCCCGCAACCGTATAAGATAGGTATGTCATTGTCCAGCTGAAAAGCGGGAAGAATACCCAATACCTCACCGTGAAATGGCAGGATGGCTTTGCCACCAGCCCCCGCTGCTTCGTCCAGCCGGAGACCTTCAACTGAAGAAGATACCCCCGCACCGACCTGGTGCGGGGGTATGTAACATCTGATTCGGTATTATTTCTCTCTGGACTTCAGCACGGCGTCAATGATGATCTGTGCGCTCTCTTCAATGCCGATGGTGCTGGTGCGCAGGCAGATGTCGTAGTTCTGGCTCTGGCCCCAGGTGCGGCCGGTGTAGTGCTGATAGTTTACCCGGCGGCGTTTGTCCTTTTCGGAAAGCCGCTGCTCGGGGGTCTTCTCGGTTTCGCCGTAGAGCTCCACAATGCGCTTTGCCCGGTATTCGTTGTCAGCGGACAGATACACATGGAGGGCATCAGGCCGGTCCTTCAGAATGTAGTCCGCGTTCCGGCCCACAATGACGCAGGGACCCTTCTCCGCCAGCTCCAGAATCACGCTGCACTGGGCATTCCACAGGTAGTCGGCGGTGGAAAGACCGTTCATAATCCCGGGCACGCCCTGGGGGGCAAAGGCGTAGGAGAACACGCTGCCGCTGGGGGAATGCTCGCTGTGTTCCTCAACAAACTTGGGCGCGAAGCCGGATTCCTTGGCAATATCTTCCACGAGCTTTCCGTCATAGAAAGGAATCCCCAGCTTGTCGGCCACGATATGTCCGATGGTACGTCCGCCGGCGCCGAATTCACGGCTGATGGTGATAATTTTCTTTTCCATAACATCGCCTCCATATAGCGTTCTGATATATGTATTATAGTCAATTTGACGGGGAAAGTCAATCATAACCTTCTGAACTTGGGTTAAATTACAAAACCTGCACAAGGCAGACCGCTTTGCGCAGGTTTTGGATTAACTTATTTCAGGATTTCCAGAGCTTTCCGGATCCGCTCCACGGTGCGGTCCGGGCCAAGAAGCTGCATCACGGTGTACAGGTCCGGAGAGTTGGTCTTTCCGGTTACAGCCAGCCGGATGAAGGTGGAAACATCGGCAACGTTGCCCGGGAAGGCGGCAGGATCCAGCTTGTAGGCCTTCATATCCGTGGTAAAGCCGATGGCTTCCGTAATGGCCTTGACCTTGTCGAACCAAACTGCGGAGTCGTCTGCCGGATCAAAGCCCTCCAGGAACCGGGTCAACACATCGGCGATGGTTTCCCGGGAGAACTTCTGATCAAACACGGGGCTTTCCAGATAGTCGTCATAGAAGAAGCCCATATAGTCCCTGGCATCCTTCCAGGTGGCCAGATCCTTTCTTGGCTTTTTGCCGCCCCGGCCGATGGCCAGGATGGCTTTTGCATAGTCGGGATCCTGTGCCAGCTTTTCACCGAAGTCCGGCTGGAATTCCAGTGCCCATTCGGTGAGCTGCCGGTAGACGTCTTCGGCGGTCATCCGGGAGATCACATTCTTGGAAACGTCAATGAGCTTGGCGTAGTCAAAGAGGGAACCGGCGGGGTTCAGCTTTTTGGGGCTGAAGGGGAAGGTGTCCATATCCGCGTCGGGATTGGCCCGGCGCCAGTCCTCAAAGTTGGAGTTCAGCACGGTCATCAGGTATTCCCGCATGGCTGTGGTGGAAAAGCCCTCCGCCTTGTAGTAGGTCAGGGCCAGCTCAGGATCCTTCCTCTTGGAGAGCTTCCGCTTGGAAGCACCGTCCATCTTCATCAGGGGCCCAATGTGCACGTATTTGGGCAGCTTAAAGCCCAGAGCCTGAAACAGCTGAATGTGGAAGGGCAGGGTGGAGAGCCACTCATCCCCCCGGACCACATGGGTGGTGCGCATCAGGTGGTCATCCACGGCGTGGGCAAAGTGGTAGGTGGGGATGCCGTCGGACTTCAGAAGCACATGGTCCACGTTGTTTTCCGTAATGGTCAGTTTTCCCTTTACCAGATCGTCAAATTTGAACTGGTTCTCAATGGAGCCGGTGGAGCGGAACCGCAGCACCCAGGGGTTGCCCGCGGCCAGCTGCGCCTGAATATCCTCCATGGGCCGGTCCCGCCAGAGGGCGTAGGGGCCGTAGTAACCGGTGGTTTCCTTGTTGGCTTCCTGCTTTTCCCGCATGGCGGTGAGCTCCTCCTCGGTGCAGAAGCAGGGGTAGGCCTTGCCTTCCATAACCAGCTTTTTGGCGTAGACATGGTAGATTTCCGCCCGCTGACGCTGACGGTAGGGGCCGTAAGCGCCGTTGTCTCCGTCAATGGTGGCACCCTCATCAAAGTGGATGTTGTAGTGCTTCAGGGAAGAAATGAGCACCTCCACCGCGCCGGGGACCTCCCGCTTGGCATCGGTATCCTCCACCCGGAGGAACAAAACGCCCTTTGTCCGGTGGGCCATCCGCTCGGAGATCATGCCCTGGACCAGGTTGCCCAGGTGGACAAAGCCCGTGGGGGAGGGAGCCATACGGGTAACCACGGCGCCCTCCGGCAGATTGCGCTGGGGAAACCGTGCTTCCAGCTCCTCCGGCGTGGCGGTCACATGGGGAAACAGCAGCTCAGCAAGTGCCTGATAATCCATAAAAAATACCTCTTTATCATAATTTCCAGGTTAGAGTATAGCATAGCGCCCTTTAAAAATCAATGTCTATCCCATCAGAAAATCCCTTGCGTAAACCGGCAAGCTATGGTAAAATAAACAATCATACAAGAAAGAAGCGTTATTGGATATGAGCGAAATCATTCAGGAAACCCCCAAGAAACGGATGCTTTCCGGCATCAAGCCCTCCGGTGATCTGACCCTGGGCAGCTACTTAGGCGCCGTGAAAAACTGGGCCGAGCGGGCGCAGGAATATGACTGCTTCTACTTTATGGCAGACCTTCACGCCATCACCGTCCGTCAGAACCCGGCGGATCTGCGGCGGCGCACCCTGGAGCAGCTGGCCCAGTACATTGCCTGCGGCCTGGACCCGGAGAAGAACACCCTCTTCATCCAGAGCCATGTGCACCAGCACGCGGAGCTGGGCTGGGTGCTGCAGTGCTATTCCATGTTCGGCGAGCTGAGCCGGATGACCCAGTTCAAGGACAAGTCCGCCAAGAACGCGGACAACATCAATGACGGCCTGTTTTCCTATCCCAGCCTGATGGCGGCGGACATTCTGCTGTATCAGCCGGATCTGGTGCCCGTGGGGGAGGATCAGAAGCAGCATGTGGAGCTGTGCCATACCATTGCACGCCGTTTCAACGGGGTGTACGGCGATGTGTTTAAGCTTCCGGAGCCCTTTGTGCCCAAGGTTGGCGCCCGGATCATGAGCCTGACGAACCCCGCCGCCAAGATGAGCAAATCCGAGAACGAGGACACCGGCCGGATCACCCTGATGGATCCGCCCGAGACCATTATGCGCCAGTTCAAGCGGGCCATCACCGACTCCGATACGGAGAACTGCGTCCGCTACGATAAGGAGAACAAGCCCGGTGTTTCCAACCTGATGACCATATACTCCGCGGTCACCGGCAAGAGCTTTGCGGAAATCGAAGCCGAGTTCGCGGGCCAGGGCTATGGCAAGTTCAAGCCCGCCGTGGGGGAAGCCGTGGTGGAGACCCTCCGCCCCATCCGGGAAGAGGCTACCCGGATCATGAAGGATAAGGCATACCTGGAAAAGGTCTATCAGGACGGTGCCCAAAAGGCGGCCTGTGTGGCGGAAAAGACCCTGCGCAAGGTTTATAAAAAGGTTGGCTTTGTGGCCAGATAACAGAAAGGATGCGGGTTTTACCGCATCCTTTTATTTTGCAGACGCACTTGCCCATTGCACTTTCCAAAGGAATGTGGTATACTGTTACCAATCATACACCCGGAGGCGTTTATGTCAGATTTTTCGACTTTTCAGCGGAATCACCCGGATTTTCCCGGTGAAATCTGCATCCGATATGAAGAACCCCTGTCCAAACACACTTCCTTCCGCATCGGAGGAAATGCGGAGGCCATGGCCTTTCCCAAAAACAGGGAAGAGCTTGGCCGGCTTCTCAATTGGTCCTGTTTGTTGGACAGAAAACCCGTTATTTTAGGAGCAGGAACCAACGTACTGGCACCGGACGAAGGCGTGGAGGGCCTGATCATCTGCCTGAAGGACTGCCTGGACGGCATGGAGCGGCTGGATGACCGCCGCATCCGGGTTATGGCCGGTGTGACCCTTTCCCGGGCGGCGGTGTTTGCCGCTTCCCAGGGGCTGTCCGGTATGGAGTTTGCCCACGGCATTCCCGGCACCCTGGGCGGCGGTGTGTATATGAACGCCGGCGCCTACGGAGGGGAACTGGCCGCGGTCTGCCGGGAGGTGGAGCTGATGGATTTCAAGGGCAGTCTCTATACCCGCACCGGGGAGGAGATGGATTTTTCCTACCGCCACAGCTGCCTGGAAACGGAGCCTGCCATCGTGGTCAGCGCGGTTCTGGAGCTGGAACCCGGCAGGGAGGAAGACATCCGGGGCCGGATGAAAACGCTTCAGACCAAACGGCTTGCCTCCCAGCCTCTGAATCTCCCTTCCGCCGGCTCCGCCTTCAAGCGCCCCGTGGGGGGCTATGCCGCGGCGCTGATTGAGCAGGCGGGACTCAAGGGCTTTCGGGTAGGGAATGCCGCCATTTCCGAAAAACACGCGGGCTTTGCCGTCAATCTGGGCGGCGCCACCGCGGGAGATGTAAAAAAACTGCTGGAAGAGGTTTCCCGCCGGGTAGAGGAGCATTCCGGCATCCGTCTGGAACCGGAAATCCGCATTCTGTGAAGCTTATCAGAAAGAGAGGAGAACGCCGTGCTGTCCTTTTCCGCGTCCGCCAAGGCGGAGATTTGTAAAGAAGTTCCCCAATCCGGCTGCTGCGCCCTGGCCCAGTGCTTCGGCATTCTGCTGTTTTGCAACAGCTTTACGGAAACCCAGATTAAAATCATTACGGAAAGCCAGGATTTTGCCAGACTGCTGCCCCGGCTGTTCCGCAAGGCCTTTTTCGTGAGCTTTGATACCCTGCCGGAGGAGGGAGCAGCGGGCAAACTGGTGTTTGTCATCCGCGGTCCGGAGAAGATTGCCGCCATTATGTCTGCCTTCGGCTTTGATACCGGCAGCACCCTTTCCCTGCATATCAATCTGCCCATCGTGGAAGAGGACTGCTGCAAGGCTGCCTTTCTGCGGGGGGCGTTTCTGGCCGGCGGCAGTGTGACCAGCCCCGCCAAGGCCTACCATCTGGAACTGGCCACTACCCACCGCATTGTGTCCCGGGAGTGCGACGCGCTGATCCGGGAAACCCTGGGCTTCTCGCCCAAAACCGCCTCCCGGTCCGGTGCCCAGGTGCTGTATCTCAAGCAGAGCGAGCTCATCTCTGATTTTCTCACCTACCTGGGCGCTCCGGTGGCGGCCATGGGCATTATGGAGGCCAGACTGGAAAAAGAGCTGAACAACCAGGTTAACCGCTGCTGCAACTGCGACGATGCCAACACCTCCAAGGTGGTGGAGGCCGCCCAGGAGCAGCTGGCTGCCATCCGCGTTCTGCGGCAGACCCAGCGCCTGGACAGCCTTCCGGGAAAGCTGCTTCAGGCGGCCAGGGCCAGGCTGGAGAATCCCGAGTCCTCTCTGGCGGAGCTGGCCGCCATGATGGAGCCGCCCATTACAAAGCCCGCCATGAACCATCGGCTGAAACGGATTGTGGAGCTGGCAAAGGAGGCAGAGCAATGAGTTTTGTACATCTTCATGTCCATAGCGAGTATAGCCTGCTGGACGGCGCCTGCCGCATCGACGGCCTTATGGACCGGGTAAAGGAGCTGGGGCAGACCGCCGTGGCCCTGACCGATCACGGTGTCATGTACGGCTGCATTGATTTCTATAAAGCTGCCAAGGCAGCGGGGATCAAGCCCATCATCGGCTGCGAGGTCTATGTGGCCCCCCGGCGGATGACGGACAAGGTGCACGGCCTGGATCAGGAAAGCTACCACCTTGTTCTGCTCTGCGAAAACCGGAAAGGCTATGAAAACCTGTGCTACATGGTGTCGGAAGCTTTTTTGCAGGGCTTCTACGGAAAGCCCCGCATCGATCTGGAGCTGCTGGAACAGCACCATGAGGGTCTCATCGCCCTGTCCGCCTGTCTGGGCGGCGCCATCCCCCAGGCCCTTCTGCACGAGGATTATCAGGGCGCCCGGGCATACGCCCTGCGGCTCAGCGAACTGTTTGGCCCGGACCGGTTCTATCTGGAACTCCAGGACCACGGCATTGAAGCCCAGCGCCCGGTGAATCAGGGCCTGCAGCGCCTTGCCCGGGAGGAGGGGCTTCCCCTGGTCGTCACCAACGATGCCCATTATCTGCGCAAAGAGGACGCGGATATGCAGGATGTGCTGCTGTGCATCCAGACCGGCAAGACCGTTGACGACCTGAACCGGATGCGGTTCGAAACCCAGGAGTTCTACCTGAAAAGCGAGCAGGAGCTTCGGGAACTGTTCCCGGGCTGCGACGAGGCCTTTTCCAATACTCAGAAAATTGCCGATATGTGCAATGTGGAGTTTACCTTCCACCAGTACCACCTGCCTGCCTACCCGGTGCCGGAGGGCGATACCAACGAGGAATACTTCCGCAAGCTCTGTTACGAGGGCTTCCGGGAGCGGTATCCGGAGGAACCGAAGGAATACAGGGAGCGGATGGAGTATGAAATCAGCGTCATCAGCTCCATGGGTTATGTAAACTATTATCTGATCGTCTGGGATTTTATCCACTACGCAAAACAGGAGGGTATTCCCGTGGGTCCGGGGCGCGGCTCCGGAGCGGGGTCCATTGTTGCCTATTGTATGCACATCACGGAAGTGGATCCCATGAAGTACGGCCTGATCTTTGAACGGTTCCTGAACCCGGAGCGGGTGAGTATGCCCGATTTCGATACGGACTTCTGTCAGGAGCGCCGGGGGGAGGTCATCGACTATGTTTACCGCAAGTATGGTTCCGACCGGGTGGCGCAGATCGTCACCTTCGGCACCATGGCTGCCCGGGGTGCCATCCGGGATGTGGGCCGGGCGCTGAACTTCACCTTCGCGGAAACCGATGTGGTGGCCAAGCTGGTGCCCGCCGGGCCCCATGTGACCCTTCAGTCCGCTTTGCAGGAATCCCCCCGTTTCAAGGAGCTCTACGATGGGGACCCCAGAGTGAAAAAACTGGTGGATACCGCCATGCGGCTGGAGGGGATGCCCCGGAACGCATCCACCCACGCGGCCGGTGTGGTGATTACCGCCCAGCCGGTTTGCAGCTATGTGCCCCTGTCCCGGAATGACGATACCATCGTCACCCAGTACACCATGACCACCATCGAGGAGCTGGGGCTTCTCAAAATGGACTTTCTGGGCCTGCGGAACCTGACGGTGATCCAGGATGCCGAACAGCAGATCCGGCAGGTGAATCCCGGCTTCTCCGTGGCGAATATCCCGGACGACGACCCGGAAACCTTCGCCATGCTCTCCGAGGGCAAGACCCAGGGCGTTTTCCAGATGGAGTCTGCCGGTATGACCGGTGTGTGCATCAACATGAAGCCCAGCTCCATCGAAGACATTACGGCCATCGTGGCCCTCTACCGCCCCGGCCCTATGGATTCTATCCCCCGGTTCATTGCCAACAAGCTGGAGCCTGGCAAGGTCACCTATAAAACGCCCTTGCTGGAGCCCATTCTGAAGGTGACCTACGGCTGCATCGTCTATCAGGAGCAGGTCATTGAGATTTTCCGGAACCTGGGCGGCTATACCATGGGGCAGGCGGACAACATTCGCCGGGCCATTTCCAAGAAAAAGATGAAGGTCATTGCGGAGGAGCGGAAGGTTTTCGTCTACGGTGACAAAGAGCAGGGCATTTCCGGCGCCATTGCCAAGGGTGTCAGCGAGACGGCGGCCCAGTCTATCTATGATGAGATTGTGGATTTCGCGAACTACGCCTTCAACAAATCCCACGCGGTGTGCTACGCCGTGGTGGCCTACCAGACGGCCTACCTCAAGTGCCATTACCCCAAGCAGTATATGGCGGCGCTGATGACCTCCGTGCTGGATTCCGCCGTAAAGATTTCCACCTACATCGCCGAGTGCAAAGAGCTGGGCATTCCGCTCCTGAGCCCGGACATCAACCATTCCGAGGACCACTTCTCCGTAGAGGAGGGGGGCATCCGCTTTGGCCTGGGGGCCGTCAAGAACATCGGCCGGGGCCTCATTCGCAGCGTTTCCCAGAAGCGCCGGGAGGGCGGCCCCTTTCAATCCCTCCAGGATTTTCTGGAACGGATGGACGAGGGAGAGCTCAACAAGCGGGCGGTGGAAAATCTGATCCGCTGCGGTGCCATGGATTGCTTCGGCTATCACCGCAGTGAGCTCATCGGGGTATACGAAGCCATGATGGACGGTGTGGCCGATACCCGGAAAAAGAATCTGGAGGGCCAGCTGGGCCTCTTCTCCATGCTGGAAGAGGATGCGCCCGGGGCCAGGATTGACATTCCCCGGCGGGATGAATTTTCCAAAGCCGAGCTTATGGCCATGGAAAAGGAGACCACAGGCATTTACCTGTCCGGCCATCCTATGGACGATTACCGGAAATTCCTTCAGAACACCCATGTGCTGCCCATCGGGGAGCTGATGGAGGAGGACAGTCGGTTTCAGGATGATCAGA
The DNA here is from genome assembly GCA_034099845.1 of Faecousia sp. Lineage (GTDB taxonomy): Bacteria > Bacillota > Clostridia > Oscillospirales > Oscillospiraceae > Faecousia. The sequence goes on along the minus strand of JAXEMQ010000126.1, from coordinate 8,316 downwards.
TCGTCAGTGTGGCGGGCATCATTCAGACGGTAAAGACCAAGACCACCCGGAACAATTCCATTATGGCCTATGTGACCCTGGAAGACGACACTGCCGCTATGGAAATGCTGGCCTTTTCCAGCGTGCTCAGCCAGTACGGCGGCTATATCAAGGAAAACGGCGCGGTGGTGGTCACCGGCAGACTGTCCCTGCGGGATGATAAGGAGCCCCAGATCGTCATCAACCGGGTCCGGCCCATGTCGGATTATTCGGAAAAGCCCCCCAGGGAGCCGGAAGGGGTCAAGCCGGTTCCCCGCCAGGGAACCCTTTATCTGCGGCTACCCGGAGAAAAAGGAAAGCTCTATCCCAAGGTAAAGGCAATCCTCAATATGTTCCCCGGGGAAAGCCGGGCGGTGCTGTTTTTTGAGGATACCCGGGCCCGCCGGGGCACGGTCTGCAGCCTGGCGGATTCCATGCTCGCGGAGCTGAAAAACCTGCTGGGAGAAGGGAATGTTGTGCTGAAATAGCTTTTCATTTCCGACATTTTGTGTTATAATACAAGTTACGGAACCAAACGGGGATTTTGCGGGAAAACAGTGGCTTTCTGCGGACAGAGCCTGTGCCCTGTTTTCTCAATATCATTACAAAAGGGAGCTGGTGCCTTGAAAAAGAAATACGTTTTGGCGGGAATTTTGCTTTTGCTGGCATCGCTCCTGACATCCTGCGGCTACAGCACCGTGGAGGAGATGTACCGCATTCCCAAGCGGTCTCAGGAGTATACCTTTCTGCAATCCACCATTGAGCAGGCCATGACCGGCCTGGAGTTTGCCTCGCCCATCATGGGAGACAACCAGCAAACCGTCCAGGCAGCGGACCTGGACGGAGACGGGAAAACGGAATATCTGGTATTTGCCAGGGATTCCTCGGACAAGCCCCTGAAGGTGCTGATCTTTCACGAGACGGAGGACGAAAAATACTTCCTTATGGAGCGGCTGGAAATGAACGGCTCCTCCTTTGAACAGGTGATCTACGCGGATATGGACGGCTGCCCCGGAACGGAGCTGATCATCGGCCGCAGACTCACCAACCAGGTTATGCGCATCGCGGCCGTTTACTCCTTTGCCGACGGCCAGGGAGAACAGCAGATCAACACCATCTACTCCAAGTTTCTCACCGCGGACCTGACCTGTGACGGCAAGCAGGAGCTCATCGTCATTCGGGAAGGGGATACGGATGTGTCTGCCGGCTCCGCGGTGGTGTTCCGCTGGGGAAACAGCGATGTGGAGCGCACCAGGGAGATCCGCCTGTCGCAGCGGGTGGAGCAGATCAAGCGCCTGAAGGTCAGCCGGCTGGAAAGCGGAGACCCGGCGGTGTATATTTCCAGCACCATCAACGACAGCGCCATCGTCACCGACGTTCTCGTGATGCAGGGAACGGATTTTGTAAACCTCAACAGCACCGGCAAGCTTGCCTACAGCGTTCAGGCTCTGCGCAACTACTTCCTGTATATGAACGATGTGGATGAAGACGGGGTTATGGAGCTTCCCAGTCTGATGGAAATGCGCCCCGTAAAGCCGGAGGAGCAGGGAAGAAGCCAACAGATGGTCTACTGGTATTCCATCGATATGGACGGGAAGGAGATTCCCAAGATGTATACCTTCCACAATGTGGAAAACGGCTGGTATCTGCTGCTGGATGTTCCCGCGGAGGTGGCCCGGCGCATTGCCGTGGAGCGGGACGGAAACAGCCTGCGCTTCTACATATGGGAGGAGGAGGCCAAGCCCCTGTTTACCCTCAATGCCTATTCGGGCAACGACCGGAATCAGGAGGCCCAGACCAACAACCAGTTTGTTCTTTATCAGACCAACAGTGTGGTATACGCCGCGAAGCTGGAGGTTCAGTCCGCGGCATACGGAATTACCCAGGAGAGCCTGACGGGGGCTTTCCGTTTGATGGGTATGGATTTGAAGAAAGAGGGGTAAGGATCGGCTATGAAAAAGGTTTTGATTCTGGAAGACGAAGTAAATATCCGCAGCTTTGTGGTAATCAATCTGCGGCGGGCCGGTTACGATGTGATTGAGGCCGGTACCGGCCAGGACGCGCTGGACCGGCTGGCGGAAAACCCGGACATCGGTGTGGCGATTCTGGATATTATGCTGCCGGACATTGACGGCTTTGAGGTTTGCCGCCGGATCCGGGCGACCAGCAAGCAGATCGGCATCATCATGCTCACTGCCCGGACCCAGGAGATGGATAAGGTCACGGGGCTGATGACCGGCGCCGACGATTATGTGACCAAGCCCTTCTCTCCTGCGGAGCTGACGGCGAGAATCGATGCCCTCTACCGCCGCATCGGCGGCGACAGCTCTGCCGGCGCGGAGCTGCTGAGCCAGGGCCCCTTTGTGATGAACACCCGGAACCACACCCTGGAAAAGGCGGGCAACCGGATCCGTCTGACCCAGGTGGAGTACGCCATCCTGAAGCTCTTTATGCAGAATCCCGGCAGGGCCCTGTCCCGGGAGGACATCCTTTCCGCCGTGTGGGGCAAGGATTACGAGGGAGAACTGAAAATTGTGGACGTGAACATCCGCCGTCTGCGCATCAAAATTGAAGATGATACAGCCAATCCTACCTATATCACCACGGTGTGGGGCCTTGGTTATAAGTGGGGCGCATAATCCGGATGAAGCTTGAAATTAAGAAAATCGGCTCTCTGCACAAGCGGTGGCTGGCAAACATCACCCTGGTCATCATCGCCGTGGGTCTTGTGTGTGTGGCGGCCATTACCGCCTCCTATGCCTTTTACTGCTACAACAACATGAGCTCCGATCTGCACAACCGGGCAAAAAGCGCTACGGAGTTCTTTAAGGACTACCGGGAGCAGGATTACGAATCCTTTTACGAATCCTGTTCGGCCTACGCCCAGACCGTGGAGGAGGGGGCCCGTTTGGAGCGCCAGTTTATCGACCAGTGGGGGCAGATTGTGGCCTCCTCCTATGGCAGCTGGTATGCCTCCTCTCCCCGGACGCCGGAGATTGCCCAGGCCATCAGTACCCGGTCCATACAGCCCTTTGTGGGCAGGGACCCGGATACCGGCGAGCGGATTATGGCGGTCAGCAGCCCCATGATCTACAGCACCGGCGAGGTCATCGGCGTACTGCGGTTCGTTACCTCTACCTCGGCCATGGACGGTCAGATCTTTGTGGTGGCCCTGGTGAGCCTGGGGGTCCTGCTGGGAGCGCTGTCCATCGTTCTGCTGTCCAGCTCCTTCTTCATCCGCTCCGTCATGACCCCGGTGGAGCAGATCACGGAGAAGGCAAAGCGGATCGCCAACGGCAGCTACGGTGCGCAGATCAAAACCAAATACAACGACGAAATCAAGGACCTGGCGGATACCATCAATGAAATGTCCGTCAAGATCAGTCAGAACGAAAAAATGCAGGCGGAGTTCATCTCCCAGCTTTCCCATGAGCTGCGTACCCCGCTGACGGTGATCAACGGCTGGAGCGAAACTCTGCTTTCCGATGAAACCCTGGAGCCCGATACGGTCCAGGGCCTGAAGATCATTTCCTCGGAGGCCAAACGGCTGACGGAAATGGTGATGGAGCTGCTGGACTTTACCCGGCTCCAGGATGGCCGTATGACCCTCACCGTGGAGCAGACGGACATCCGCAGCGAGTTTGAAGATACCGTATTCATGTACGGAAGCAGGCTTGCCCAGGACGGCATCACCCTGGAATACCTGGACAATGACCAGGAGATTCCGGAGATTCCCTGCGATCCCAAGCGCCTGCGCCAGGTGTTCCTGAACATTCTGGACAATGCTGCCAAGCACGGCAAGGACGGCAAGCGGATCGAGGCCAGCATTTCCTGTGAGGACGATATGGTTGTGGTCCGCATCCGGGACCATGGCCCCGGCATCCCCGAGGACGAGCTTCCGCTGGTCAAAAAGAAATTTTACAAGGGCAGCTCCAAGGCCCGGGGCACCGGCATCGGTCTTGCGGTGTGCGACGAGATCGTGGAGCTCCACGGCGGCAGGCTGACGCTGGAAAATGCCGAGGGCGGCGGTACGCTGGTTACCGTCAGCCTGCCGGTTTCCCAGTAAGCACCGCCCGGAAAGGACAATCATGGCAAATCAAGAAAAATTCAAAACCACCATCGGCGGTCAGGCCCTGATCGAGGGAATTCTCATGCGGGGCCCGGAAAAGGACGCCGTGGTCATCCGGGGCAAGGACGGCCTGACCCTGGAGGTAACAGACCGGAAGCTGCACAAACCCGGATCCATTACAACCTGGCCCTTTCTCCGGGGCATCTTCGGCTTTTTCGATGCCCAGGTGGTTGGCGTCAAGGCGCTGATGCGGTCTGCGGATCTGGCTCCGGAGGAAATGCAGGAGGAGCCCTCCAAATTTGACCTGTGGCTGGAAAAAACCCTGGGCAGCGAGGCCTTTCAAAAGGCCATTGTGGGCATTGCGGTAGCCATGGGCCTGGGGCTGTCCATTCTTCTGTTTTTCCTGCTGCCCATGACCATTGCCTCCTTCTTTGACAAAATCATTCCCAGCATTCTGGGAATCAACCTGCTGGAAGGCCTGATCCGAATGATCATCTTCCTTGCCTACATGGTCCTCATTTCCCGGATGAAGGAAATGCGCCGGGTCTTTTCCTATCACGGCGCCGAGCACAAGACCATCCGCTGCTATGAGTGTGGACTGCCGCTGACGGTGGAAAACGTCCGGGCCCAGACCCGGTTTCACCCCCGCTGCGGCACCAGCTTCCTGCTGGTGATTATGGTAATCTCCGTTCTGCTCTTTTCCGTGGCATCCTCCTTGCTGCTTGCGGTGTTCCCCGGGCTGGAGGCCATGCGGGGCAGCTTCGGCTACCGGCTGCTGATGATTGTCTTCAAGCTCCTGCTGCTTCCTCTGGTGGTGGGCATCACCTACGAAATCAACCGCTGGGCTGGAAGACATGACAACTGGTTTACCAAAATTCTCACAGCGCCCGGTATGTGGCTCCAGCATTTCACCACCAACGAGCCGGAAGACAGCATGATTGAGGTGGGCATTGCCGCCGTGGAGGCGGTGCTGCCGGAAAAGGAGGGCTCTGATCGGTGGTAACCACACTAGGCGACCTTTACCTTCAGGCAAGAGACCGGCTGCTGGAAACCGAGAATGGGGAGTATGCGGGCATGGCCGCCAGGGAACTGGTCAGCACCCTGTCCGGCCGCAGTCAGGAGCAGTTCCTTATGGACCGGAACCTCGAAGCGTCGGAAGAGCTGTGCCTGCGGGTCAGCCAGGGCGTGGACCGGCTTCTGGCAGGAGAGCCGCTGCCCTATGTGCTGGGGGAGTGGACCTTCTACGGCCTTCCCATGCTGGTATCTCCCGATGTGCTGATTCCCCGGGATGATACCTGTGCTCTTGCGGAGCTTGCCATTCATCACGGCCTGTTTCTGGACACGGCCCCCCGGATTCTGGATCTTTGCTGCGGCTCCGGCTGCATCGGCCTGGCCATAGCCAGCCGGCTGAAGGATGCCCGGGTCACTCTGGCGGACCTTTCCCGGGAAGCCCTTGCGGTGGCCAAAAAGAACATCCTCTTAAATCACATGGGCGGCAGGGTCAGCTGTGTCCAGCTGGATGCCCGAAAGGCGCCTCCGGCGTTTCTGGGAAAGTTTGATATGATTGTATCCAATCCGCCCTATGTGACCGCCGCCGAGATGGAGCAGCTTCCCAGAAGCGTGGCGGATTTTGAGCCCCATATGGCGCTCTTCGGCGGTGATGACGGTCTGGATTTTTACCGGGACATCACAAGCATTTTCCGCTCCGTGCTGAAACCCGGAGGGCTCATGTGCTATGAGTTCGGCATGGGCCAGGGGGACGCGGTCTGTGCCATTCTGGAAGAAAACGGATTTACGATTCTGGAAAGGACCCTGGATTATAATGAAAGAGAACGCGCCGTGCTGGCTCGGTACGGCAGGAAGGAACAGTAATATGGCAACGAAAAAAACAGTGTACGAAGCACCTACCCCTGCATCCGATAAGAAAAAAGCCCTGGCAACCGCCCTGTCCCAGCTGGACAAGACCTTTGGCAAGGGCACCGTTATGCGTCTGGGCGACCGGCCGGAAATGAACGTGGAGGCCATCCCCACCGGTTCACTGGCGCTGGACGCTGCCCTTGGCATCGGCGGTGTTCCCAAGGGCCGGATCATTGAGATCTACGGACCGGAATCCTCCGGTAAGACCACCCTGGCCCTGCACATTCTGGCAGAGGCCCAGAAGCGGGGCGGCGAAGTTGCCTTTGTAGACGCCGAGCACGCGCTGGACCCGGTGTACGCGTCCGCCCTGGGTGTGGATATTGACAATCTGCTGGTTTCCCAGCCCGATACCGGCGAGCAGGCTCTGGAAATCACCGATGCGCTGGTCCGTTCCGGCGCTGTGGATGCGGTGGTTGTGGACTCCGTTGCTGCGCTGGTTCCCAAGCAGGAAATCGAGGGCGAGATGGGCGATACCTTTGTGGGCCTGCAGGCCCGGCTCATGTCCCAGGCCCTTCGGAAATTGGCAGGCACCATCAACAAAACCAACTGCGTGGTAATCTTCATCAATCAGCTGCGTATGAAGATCGGTGTGATGTACGGCAACCCGGAAACCACCACCGGCGGCAACGCTCTGAAGTTCTATGCCTCCGTCCGTCTGGATGTGCGCCGCATTGAGGCCATCAAGGAGGGCGGCAATGTCATCGGCAACAAGACCCGGGTCAAGGTGGTAAAGAACAAGGTGGCGCCTCCCTTCAAGGAAGCGGTGTTTGATATTATGTACGGTCAGGGCATCTCCAAGTGGAGCGAGCTCATTGATCTGGCGGTGCAAATGGACATCATCCAGAAGTCCGGCAGCTGGTTCAGCATGGGCGATGACCGCATCGGCCAGGGCAAGGACAGCGTGAAGGCCTATCTGCAGGAGCGTCCGGAGCTGGCGGAGCAGGTGGAGGCCCAGGTCCGTGAGAATCTGTGGAAGATTTCCGGCGGCGCCCCCAAGGCCCCTGCCCGTGCCGCGGAAAAGGCCGTGGCCGTAAGCGCCGACGATTTTAACGATGAGGATTGAGTTCCTCAAAACGGCGCCGGACAGGTCCGGACGCTATGCCGTCGGCTTTGACGACGGCAGCACCCTTCGGCTCTACCGGCAGAGCATAGAGGATTTTGGCCTTTATACCGGCATGGAGCTGACGGAAAAGACTTATGCGGAGCTTCTCAAGAGCGCTTCCGAGGTTTCCGCGAAAATGCGGGCTGTGCGGATTGTGTCCGCTGCCAATGTATCGAAGAAAGAGCTGCAATCCCGGCTGGTACGAAAAGGGGAGGACCCCCTGGAAGCGGAAAAGGCGGTGGCCTGGCTTACCGAAATGAAGGTGCTGGATGACAGCCGGACGGCGGAAGCTCTTGTCCGCTCCTGCATTGCCAAGGGTTACGGCATCAACCGGGCAAAGCAGGTGCTCTACGAAAAACAGATTCCCAAGGAGCTGTGGGAGCAGGCCCTGGCGGATTATCCGGACCAGGAGGACGGGATCCGGGATTATCTTCGGGCCCGCCTGGCGGGCAATCCGGACCCCAAGGCAAGAAAAAAGGCCATTGATGCCCTTTTGCGCCGGGGCCACAGCTACGGTGCCATCCGTCAGGGGCTGAACGCCCTTTCCATAGATACAGATGATTTCCCGGAGGATTTTTGATAATGGCAAATATCGGTTTCATTTCTCTTGGCTGTGCCAAGAATCAGGTGGACTGCGAGCGGATGATGTACCGCGTCCAGGAAGCCGGACATAGTGTTTTGAGTGACATTCCCGGCAGCGATGTGGTGGTGATCAACACCTGCGGCTTTATCGATTCCGCGAAGAGCGAGGCCATCGATTATATTCTGCAAACCGCCGCCCTGAAAGCGGAGGGGCAGGTGGGCAAAATCCTGGTAACCGGCTGCCTGTCCCAGCGCTATCAGGGGGATATTCTGAAAGAGATGCCGGAGGTTGACGGCATTCTGGGCACCGGCAGTTATACCCATATTGTGCCTGCCATTGAGCAGCTGCTTGCCGGGCATCAGGTGGTGGATTTCGGCTCCATCGACGCTCCTGAGGAGGAGACGGGCCGGGTTATGACCACCCCGGAGCATTATTCCTACATCAAAATCGCCGAGGGCTGCAACAACCGCTGCGCCTTCTGCGTCATTCCCTACCTCCGGGGCAAGTACCGCAGCCGCCAGCTGGACGATGTGCTGTATGAGGCACGGATCCTGGCCGCTTCCGGCACAAAGGAGCTCATTGTGGTGGCCCAGGATACCAGCCGTTACGGCACGGATCTGGAAGGCC
>JAXEMQ010000115.1:0-29291 GCA_034099845.1 Faecousia sp. | reverse complement strand
GAATTTTCCGGCGCAACCCTGATGATTACCGGCGGTACCGGCTCCTTTGGCAATACCGTTCTGAAGCATTTTCTGGATACCGACATCGGCCAGATCCGCATTTTCTCCCGGGACGAGAAGAAGCAGGACGATATGCGCCATATGCTCCAGGCCACCCATCCGGACAGCGCCCACAAGGTGAAATTCTATGTGGGAGATGTGCGGGACCTCCAGTCCATCCGGGATGCCATGCCCGGTGTGGACTACATTTTCCACGCCGCCGCCCTGAAGCAGGTTCCTTCCTGCGAGTTTTTCCCCATGCAGGCCGTGAAGACCAATGTGGAAGGTACCGACAATATGCTCCACGCCGCCATTGATGCCGGTGTGAAACGGGTGGTCTGCCTGTCCACCGACAAGGCCGCCTACCCCATCAATGCCATGGGCATCTCCAAAGCCATGATGGAGCACGTCATCTACGCCAACGCCCGGGTGGCCGCGGAGCGGGGCGGCACCACCATCTGCTGCACCCGCTACGGCAACGTGATGTGCTCCCGGGGCAGCGTGATCCCCCTGTTCATCGACCAAATCCACGCGGGCAGCCCCATTACCATTACCGACCCCAATATGACCCGGTTCCTGATGAACCTGGATGAGGCGGTGGAACTGGTAAAGTTCGCCTTCCTGAACGCCAACCCCGGGGACCTGTTCATTCAAAAGGCAGACGCCTCCACCATCGGCGACCTGGCCAAGGCCGTACAGCGGCTCTTTGGGGATACGGGCACCAACATCATCGGCACCCGTCACGGCGAAAAGCTCTACGAAACCCTGATGACCCGGGAGGAGCGTCTCCGGGCGGAGGACATGGGGAACTATTTCCGGGTGGCTGCCGACAGCCGGGATCTGAACTACGATAAGTTTGTGGTCCAGGGCCAGGTCCACACGGAGGCGGACGAATCCTACACCAGCCACAACACCACCCGGCTGGATGTGGAAGGGACCATTCAGAAGCTGATGACCACCGACTATGTAAAAGAAGAACTGGCTGGTATCCGTCACAACTGATTCCCAGAGCTGCCCGGAAGGGCAGCTCTTATCATGTTGAAAAAGCCTTCTGGTTTTTCCGCCAAACAGCAAAAACCGGCTGCTCTTTGGAGCAGCCGGTATTTTGATTGTGATTAGCGCTTCACAGGCTTGATGTGCCAGATTTCGTTGGCGTACTGGCGAATGGTGCGGTCGGAGGAGAACTTAGAGCCGGAGGCTACATTCTCCAGGCACTTCCGACCAAAGGCCAGACGGTCGGCGTATTCCCGGTTGGCACGGAGCTTGGCATCCATGTAGGAGCTGTAGTCCAGCAGCACAAAGTAGTGGTCCGCCTTATGCCAGTTGGTGCCGTCCAGCAGGGCATGATACAGCTCCCGCTGTGCGTCATCGGTGGGAACGGTGCCGTCCACCAGGGTATCGATGGCCCGGTGCAGGTGGGCGTCGGAATCATAAATGCCCCGGGCATAGTAGCTGTCCTTGGAGCTGTTGATCTGCTGCACGGTATGGCCGAAGATGTATTCGTTTTCCATACCGGCTTCCTGGGCGATTTCCACATTGGCGCCGTCCAGGGTGCCCAGGGTCACAGCGCCGTTGATCATCAGCTTCATGTTGCCGGTGCCGGAAGCCTCGGTGCCGGCAGGAGAGATCTGCTCGGAAATGTCGGCCGCCGGAATGATATGCTCGGCGTAGGAGCAGTTGTAGTTCTGAACAAAGACAACCTTCAGCTTATCGGCCACCTGGGGATCGTTGTTGATCATCCGGGCAATCCGGTTGATGTAGCGGATGATGGCCTTTGCCCGGGCATAGCCGGGGGCGGACTTGGCGCCGAAGATGAACGCGGTGGGCTGGAAGTCAGGCAGCTCGCCGTTCTTCAGCCGGAAGTAAATATCCACAATGGACAGTGCATTCATCAGCTGACGCTTGTACTCGTGCAGACGCTTGACCTGCACATCGAAGATGAAGTCGGGGTTCAGCTGAACGCCTTCCTTCTCCGCGATGACCTTGCAGAGCTGTTCCTTCTTCTCCCGCTTTACGGCGTTGAACTGACGCACCAGATCGTCGTCAATCATGGGCTTCAGGTTTGCCAGCTTATCCAGATCCTTCAGGAAGTCACCGCCGATGCGGTACTTGAGGAGCTGGGTCAGCTCGGGGTTGCACAGGCCCATCCAGCGGCGGGGGGTTACGCCGTTGGTCTTGTTCTGGAACCGTTCGGGGAACACCTGATACCAGTCGTGGAACAGATCGTCCTTCAGAATCTGGCTGTGAATCTCGGCAACGCCATTGACGTAGCTGCCCACATAAACGGACAGGTTCGCCATATGGGCGGTGTTGTCCTTGATGACAAAGAGGCCGGGATGCTCCCGCTTCAGCTTGTCGTCAATGCGGCGGATGATGTCCACAATCTCGGGAACCACGGAGCTCAGCAGATCCAGGGGCCACTTTTCCAGAGCCTCGGACATGACGGTGTGGTTGGTGTAGGAGAAGGTGCGCTGGGCGATGGAAAAGCTCTGCTCGAAATCCATGCCCTCGTTCATCAGCAGACGGATGAGCTCGGGGATGGACATGGCCGGATGGGTATCGTTCAGCTGAACGGTATAGTAGTCGGCAAACCGGCTCAGGTCGTTGCCGTGGGCGTTCTTGAAGGTCCGCAGCATATCCTGCAGAGACGCGGAGGACAGCACGTACTGCTGCTTGATGCGCAGGCGCTTGCCTTCCCAGGTGGAGTCGTTGGGGTAGAGAACACGGGTGATGTCCTCTGCCTTGTTCTTCTGAGCCAGGGCCCGGAGATAGTCCTGATCGTTGAAAGCGGAGAAGTCCAGTTCCTCTTCCGCCTCGCACTGCCACAGGCGCAGGGTATTGATGTTGTTGGTGCCATAGCCGATGATGGGCACATCATAGGGCACGGCCAGCACGGTATGATCCGGGAACTTGACCTTGACGGTGTGGTTGTACCGACGGTAGGACCAGGGATCGCCATACTTTGACCAGTCGTCGGCGTTTTCCTTCTGGCCGCCCTGCTCATCAAAGCTCTGCTTGAACAGGCCGAACTTATACCGCAGGCCGTAGCCGGACAGAGGAATGTCGCAGGAAGCGGCGCTGTCCAGGAAGCAGGCTGCCAGACGACCCAGACCGCCGTTGCCCAGAGCGGCATCCTCCACCTCTTCCAGAATGCTCAGGTCCACACCCTTGGCGGCGAAGAGCTGCTTCATCTCGTCCAGAATGCCCAGGTTGTACAGGTTGGAGTACACCAGGCGGCCGATCAGATACTCGGCGGAGAAATAGTAGGCCTTCCGCTGCTGCAGGCGGGCGCTCTTGCTGGTCTTCCAGTTGTCGGAAATCGCCATCATAACGGCCTCGCCCAGAGCCTCGTGGAGCTCCTGTGCGGTGGCCTCCTGCAAAGATACGTCATAGGTGTACTTCAGCTGAGCTTCCGTCCACCGGAGGATGTTCGCGCAATCGTAATTCATTTTCAAACTCCAATCTAAAACGGCAGCCTCCTGCCGTCTGTTCTTGTACCGGCAGAAAAGGGCTGCCGTTCTGTTTACGGACGGGCCTGTGGCAAATCCGCTTCCGTCCCGTACGATGATCCAGGATATAATTTAGCCTGTTTGATGCCTTTTGTCAAGCGATTTCTGGGCTGCATAGCCATCTTTCAGGTGATTTCCTGCATTATGGACCTCAACATGCAACTTTTCACAGCTATATGTACAAAAGAAACCCTTCCCCGTTTTTCCGGGGAAGGGCAAATTGACTGTCAGCACCTCACCGGGCCGGTTTCGACGCTTTCTTTTTCCTGCTTCTCCATATCAGCGCCCCGATCAGAACCACCAGCGCTCCGCCCCCGGCGGGTACGCCGATCCAAAGAGAGCCGTTTTCCTCCACCGGCTCCATCGCCGCCCGGAAATCATTGCCCCGGGCTGTGAATACCAGATAGCTGCCGTCCTCCCGGGCTTCCGCCGTCTGCCAGCCGGAACCGGTATCCAGCAGCACCCGGTAGTGTTTGTCCGTTTCCGGCTTGCGCAGATGGATTGCGTGGGTATCCGCGCCGTCCTCCGGCACCCTGATCCTCCAGCCCGCAGCCGCCGTATCGGGCAGCTCCGTCTCCAGAGACTCCGCGGTCACCCGGTCGGTGTCCCGGAAGCTTCCCTCCGCCAGCGCCACCGGCAGCCGGTCGGCTTCCCCGGAATCCGCGGAGGCCTGCAGCTCGGTATAAACCGCGTAAACCCTCTGGTCCGTGCGGATATGGGTTGCGTTCAGGCCATCCCAGGTGCCGAGACAGCCGGGCTTCTCCGGGACCTCCGGAATATCTTTCAGTGTTTTGTCGTAGTCCACCCGGCGGGTAATCACCCTGTCCTCCGCCACAAAGGTAAGGATCATCTTCCGGAAGGCATCCGGCACCCCGTCCAGCTTCAGGAAAGACCGGTAAGGCAGAGGCTCCGCCTGGCCGGAATAGCTGATGCCGTCAATGCCCGCCAGGGTATCGCTGTCCACAAACACATTGCGTTCCGCCGTTCCGTCCTGGCTGAGCTTTCCCGCGATGGCGCCGGTGTACTCACCGCCGTTTTCTACGGTAACCAGCGCCCGGCAGCCCTTCAGTTCCGCCGCTTCACCGGCCACACCGCCGCAGAGATTTCCGCCGATCACACCGCACTTGGCCCAGCAGTCCCGCACCTGGGCTTCCGATTTTCCCACAATACCGCCGACCCAATCGGCATCCTCCGCCTGCACAAGGCCGTAGCCCTCACACTCGACAATGGCGCCCAGGCTGCTGCGCCCAGCCACACCGCCGCAGGACTGCTTCTTTGCCTGGACGGTCCCCCGGTTGACGCATTGATACACCAACGCACGGGTTTTATAGGTAAAATTCAGGGAAGCATCCCCCTGAACCTGCAGATCGTCCTCCGGGTCCAGATCGTTTTCCCAGGACAACGCGCCCACGATGCCGCCGGAATTGATGTCCGCGTTCACGGTGCCGTAATTGATGCAGCTCCGGATTTTCCCGGGGGAATCCTCCTGCACATTCTGACCGGAAATGTCCTCCACCGTAGAGGCATCCTCCTCCCGGCCACTCATCACATTGACCACCCGGTTCAGCTGGTTTGCCAGCGCCTGAAGATCCGCCAGCACCACGCCGCCCTCGTTGGTGGCAATGTCCGTTGTATTTCTGACGGCGTTCACCACATCCGTCAGACACGCCCCTGCCATACCGGCAGCCGCCCACACCTCGTCCTGATTGGAGATCTCCAGATCCGGGATGGGAATATCCCCCTCTACCGTATCCGGCAGCGAAACGGAGGTATTGCTGCGCACCGTTTCCAGCAGATAGTTGATGGAACTCAGGAAATCGCCCATGTTGTTCTGCACGTGCACCAGGCTGCTCTGCACACTGCTGTTGGCCGCGGAGGCGTCGCTGGATGTCTGGGAAAGGATGCCGTTGGTGGCCCGCAGCTCCTTCTGGAGCTTTTGCAGGGTGTCCTCGCTGAACTCCAGGGTATGGTTGGGCTCCATCTGGCCCAGCACGCCGCCGCCCTCCTTCCGGGCATAGACATCCCCATAGTTGACGCAGTCAGCCATAAAGCCGTTTTGGCTTCCCGCAACGCCGCCCACATTGTAGCCCGTATGGGGGTATCCCACGTTTCCTTCGTTGCGGCACAGCCGGATCACACCGCTGCTGGAGCCTGCCACGCCACCGATATCCGAACCGCTTCGGAGGGTCTCCTCGCTGGTCAGTCTGGAAACGGTAATGTCGTCCGGCTTCAGCTCCTCCTCGGGCACACTGGTATTGACTTCCGCCCGGTTGACGCAGTTGTAGACAATCCCCCGGTTTTCTCCCACAATGCCGCCCAGGATCTGTTCTCCCCGGATATAGCCCTCGGCCGTACAGTTTTTGATCTTTCCGGACACGGCATTGGTTCCGGCGATGCCGCCCAGCCGGTCCGTACCCACCAGGGTACCGGAAAAGCGGACGGAATCAATGGTGCCGCTGTTGACCCCCACCAGCCCGCCTGCCTGGGTGGCGCTGCCCTGGGGCAGAATTCTGGCGACGACCTCCAGATTCTGAACCACGGCTCCCTCCTGAATATAGCGGAACAGGCCCCGGGCAGAGCCCGTGGTGCGGATGCTCACGCCTGTGATCCGGTGACCGCAGCCGTCAAAGATCCCGCCGAAGGTGGGGATTTCCAGGTCCGGATACCCAGACAGAGAAATGTCCTTTTCCAGCGTCACCTTGAGATTCCGGCTGGCGCTGTCCAGCCGGCAGAGCTTTGCCAGCCTCTGCACATCCTCCGCGGTGGACAGCGTGATTTCTTTGTACCGGAGTTCATCCTCCGTTTCCTCCGCCAAGGCGGGAAGCACCAGAGAAGCCAGCAGGATAAGTGCCATCAGGATACAATAGCCTTTCCTTTTCACGCGTCGCTCCCCCCTTCCGCGGCCGGGTCTTCCCCGACGATCTCCAGATTCCCGGCGGAAACGGAGGCGTTGATCTGTCCGGTGACCTCGCCGTTGATCTCCGCGTCCACCATGCCGCTGATGTAGCCCCGGACACGGCCCCGGACCCGGACGGTGCCGCTGACAGAGCGGGTCCTGCGGTCCAGCTGGGGCATCCGGAAGCTGGTGCGCTCGATCAGGATGTCACCCAGCACCAGAAGCTGGGGCAGAACCCCCATCACCAGAATCAGGGAGATGATGGTGCCTCTGCCGATGCAGGCGCCGAAGGTGGAAATCACCGGGTTGGCGGTCATCACCGCGATCAGATTTCCGGCGGAGGCCATAATGGTGCCGGAGGTGAATACCGTGGCGAAGGACGCGTTCAGCGCCCGGACGATGGCCTCCTTCGGCTGGCAGAACCGTTTCTGCTCCGTGTAGTGGCTGGAAATGACAATGGCATAGTCGATGTTCGCGCCCATCTGAATGGCGTTGACGATGAGATACCCCAGGAAATACAGCGGGGTGTTGCGGATGGCAGGGATGGCGAAGTTGATCCAGATGCTGCCCTGAATCACCAAAATCAGCAGTACCGGCAGGCCCGCGGATTGGAAGGTAACCAGCAGAATCAGCATGACAAACAGGGCAGACAAAATGGAAATCAGGAGGTTATCCTGGACAAAGGAGGCGCTGAGATCCATGGCGGAGGTGGAGTTGCCCATAAGGTAGAAGTCGTCCCCATACTGGCTGCGGACCAGATTGTGGATTTCGTCCATCATCAAAACCGTCTCCTCCCCCTCCTCGGGCAGGTTCAGGTTGACCACCATCCGGCTGTAGCGGTCGCTTTGCAGCTGGAGTCTGGCCTGATCCAGTTGGCGGAACAGGGAATCCAGCGTCTGCTGGGTTTCCCCCTCCAGGCGGATGTTTCCCGTTTCCATCTGCTCCTTCAGAAACAGGAACATATCAAACAGGGGCACCTGGTAAGCCCCTACTCCGTTCAGCAGCTCCCCGTATTGGCTCTTGTCGGTGGCATAGGCGGTGTAGAGGAGCTTGCATACCTCATAGTCCAGCCCCGCCAGCTCGGAAAACTGCCGGGGCGTCAAGGCGTCCGTCAGGATGTAGCCGTCCATGGCCTCAATCCCTGCAAGGCCCACGGTAGACTCCACATTGGGATTTTTTTCCAGAGTTTCCAGAATCCGCTTTTCCTTTTCATAGTCCCCGGCAGGTACCATAATGGCCACCATATTGGAAGAGCCGAAGGTTTCGTTGATTTTCTGCACCGCCATCTGCTGCTTGCTCTGCTTGGCGGTATCCAGATTGTTGTAGCTGTAGGCATAGGGGCACCGGTTGGCGAAATAAAAGGCGAAAACCACCACCACCAGAAACAGAGGCGGCACCACATAGCGGGTGGCCACATCGAATTTGCCCACGGCGGTAATGGGCGGAATCAGGTTTTTGTGCTGGGTTTTGTCGATGAGCTTGCTGAACAGCATCAAAAGGCCGGGCATCAGGGTAAACACCGTCAGAAGGCTCAGAAGAATCGCCTTGATCAGCACCACCGCCATGTCCAGGCCGATGCCGAAGTGCATAAAGGCCAGGGCTCCCAGGCCGGAAATGGTGGTAAGACTGCTGGAGCAGATCTCCGGAATGGACTTGCTCAGGGCCTCCACGCAGGCCTCCCGGGAAGGAAGGGTTTCATGCTCCGCGGAAAACCGGTGGCACAGGATGATGGCATAGTCAATGGCCAGCGCCAGCTGCAGCACTACGGTGATGGCGTTGGAAATAAAGCTGATTTTTCCGCAGAGGTAATTGGTGCCCATATTCAGCAGAGCCGCCGCGATAAACGTGATCAGCAGCACCGGCACCTCCATATAGGCCTTGGAGGTAAGAATCAGCACCACCACAATGATCACCGCCGCCACCAGGACGATCTGGGTCATTTCCCCTGTCAGCTCGGCGGACACGTCCACCCCCACGGTGGTGTCCACATACACATCGTACCCATCCAGAAGCGTCCGGATGGCCGCCATGGCTTCTTCCGTTCGGGGATCCGTGGCCTCCGCGTCAAAGTTCACATCCAGCAGCGCCGACCCGCTGCGGTAATGGTTCCCGGAGCTGTCAAAGGTCACCTGAGACACGCCCTGGATTTCCCCGACGCGGTCTGCCAGCTCCCGGGCCCGGCTCGGGGTGATGTTGGAGATCATCACACGGGCAGATCCAAAGCTCACAAAATTCTCATTCATCACGGTAAGGCCCCGGCGGGTTTCCGTATCCTCCGGCAGATAGGTGGTGATGTCATTTTCCACCTGCACCCAGTTCATGGAGAACAGGCTGAATACCAGCGCCACCACATACAGCAGAAAAAACAGATTCCGTTTGTCGACAATGAACGCAGCAATCCGCTTCATCGCACCGTTTTCTTCTTTCCCGGCCATGTCTTTTGCCATAGAAAAGCAATCCTTTCCGAAGCGCTGCTTCCTTATTTCCCCATAGAATAGCACAGATTGATGGAGAAAAAATGGGCAAGCCGAAAATTTTATCAACCCAATTTTTAGACAACACCGCATAATGGGGCGTTTGGAGCAGGGGGGCGTAATTGATCAGCCGTAGGAATGCAGGCCCGGGAGCAGCGTGTTTACACCCACGAAGGTAAACAGCACCACAGGCACATAAATGACCACCATCCAGGCCATCACCTTTCCGCTGAGCTTTTTACGAAGCCTCAGGTGCAGATAGATGGCATAGAGAATCCAGGTGATGAGGGCCCAGGTTTCCTTGGGATCCCAGGTCCAGAAGGCGGACCAGGCCTGTTCTGCCCAGATGGCGCCGGAGAGAATCACCACCGTCAGCAGCAGAAAACCCAGGGCCACCATCCGGTAGCTCAGGTAGTCAATCTGCATCAGCTGCCCGGCAGTGTGGTCCTTCCGGCTGACCAGCAGATACCGCACACCGGCGCAGCCGGCCAGCACAAAGGAGGCGTAGGAGAATACCGCCGAACCGATGTGCAGGGCAAACCAGGCGCTCTTCAGCGCGGGCATCAGCTCCGTAATCTCCCGGGGCTGCAGCGCTGCGTAGGACAGTACCAGAAAAGCCATGGGCATGGCCGCAACCCGGATCCATTCCGCTTTGGCGCGGGTCTGCAGGACAATGAGCATCACGGCGATTCCCCAGGCAAAGGCAGTGGCAAATTCAAACTGGTTGGACAGAGGGAGCCGTCCCGCCACCACACCCCGTGCGGCAAGATACCCGGTGAGAACCGCCGTTCCTCCAAGGAACAGCCACCAGGAAAGCCGGGAAACCCGCTCCTTATGAAACAGGATTCCGAAGAATCCCAGAATCACCGCCAGAAAAAACAGGACCAGCGGGGTAAAAAACAAAACATTCAGCATTTCTCTTCCTCTTTCTCTTGGATTTCGTCCTTCAGCAGCGCAGCCAGCTCCATTCGGGTGCCCTGAGGCTTGGGGCCTCCGATGGCGCACCCGTCAGAGCGCACCGTCACAAGGGCAGGGCTCCCAAAGAAGCAGAACCACAGGCCCAGGATCATCAGGCAAAAGGCCCCGCAGAGCAGGATATTCACAACCACAGGGGTCTGCTTGACCCGCAGGCCGGGATACTCCACAGGCGCTTCAAAGGTATATTCCAATCCCCCCACGGTGACCGTTTCCCCCGGGAAAGCCAGCACCGGCGTCTGCACCCCATCGGAGGCAAGCAGGATCTGATAAACCGGATTGGAATACCCTCCGGAGGTCTGGGAAATCAGGGTAAAGTTTCCGGATTCATCCCGGGAATAATCGGGATACAGGGCCTCAAACCAAACGCCGTTTCTGCCGTCGGCGGAGAGGAAGCACATTTCCATCAGCGTAAAGGGATCCTCCGCTCCCGTGGACTTGTCCCGGACGGTAACGGCACCGGCCGTTCCGTAGGTCTGCTGGTAGATTTTATACCCCCCAAAGCCGAAGGGATGGTTGACCCGGATTTCCTGAACGCCGCTGGTTCTGCCGTCCGGGAGGGTCACATGGATCTTGCTGGCATAGTCCAGATTGCCCTGGTCATCCTCAATATGAAAGGAATCCACGGCTATTTCCGTTCCGTCGGTCATCACCAGGGCCTCTCCCGGCAGACAGATTTCGTCCGTCACCCGGGGCAGATACAGGGTTGCCGCGCCAAAGAGCACCGTCAGCAGGATCGCCAGATGGGTCAAAAAGGACCCGTACCAGCCAAGCCCGTTTTTGCTGTACACCAGGGCATCCCCGATCTCCGTTTTCCGGAACCGGCGGCTTTCCAGATAGGAACGAAGCTCCTTCAGCCTTTCCGGGGACAAAGGAATGTCCGTTTTCCCTTTGGCGGCATTGGGCACCGCGTTCTTTGCCGCCCTGTACACTCTGCGGATCCGGACCAGGGAGCACAGGGTCAGGTTCAGGCACAGCAGCACCACCAGCGCCAGGAAATACCAGCTGTAGAACACATTGTTGAGCCCCAGCTTCAGCAGGATCCCGTACCAGCCCGGATAGGTTTTCACATACCACATTACCTCCTTGCCCTGGGCAATGAGGGAACCGGCCAGACTGCAGGCGACAATCAGCCCCAACAGGATCATGCCAAAGGTCATGGAACGCAGAAATTTCAGAATTTTCTGTTTCAATATTGTTTCCTCTTAGAAAACGCCGCCCATCCGACCGGAGGGGCGGCGTCGCGTTGCTTCTTTTACTTGAACATTCCCAGAGCCTGGTTGGTAAGCGCTTCCGCTTTGTCCAAGCACTCGCTGTCCAGCTTGGAGTTGTGGGCGCCCTCGCTGTTCTCCACGAACACAAAGTCCCAGTAGAACTGAGCATCCCGGGCAACCGCACGGATGGAATTGAGCTCCTCTTCGGTGTAGTTGCCGGACTCCACGGCGGCGGCCAGCTTCTCGGTCAGATCCTGAAGCAGGTAGCCGATCTCATTTGTGCGGGCCTCTGTCTTGTCCTGTATGGCCTTTACCTGACCGGCCAGATCCGTGTGGCACTTGGAGCAGGAATTGTCCAGCAGAGCCTGATTCTCCAGAGGGCTGGTCCAGGTATGGCTGGAATAGGTGGTTCCGTTCTCCGCGGTTGCCTTGCCCATATGGCAATCGGCGCAGGTAAACATGGAAGCATGAACACTGCCGGCGCTCATATAGGTCTCAAACTCGGTGTGCTGGGCCTTGATCTGCCGCACACCGGTCCGGGGATTGGTGTAGTCCGCGAAGGGCTGACCGTCCACCAGCAGCTCCTCGTTGTAGAACTTCAGAATGGCATCGGGATGCATGGACGCAAGGTCATGGTAGGGCAGGCTGGTTGCCTTGGTCTCCGGATCAAAGTAATACTCCACATGGCACTGGGCGCAGGCCAGGGTAGCCGGATCAACCTTCTGCAGGTCATCGCCCATAGCATCCGACAGATAGGTGTGGGTCACAACCAGCTCATCACCGGTATTGGCATGGCAGTTGTAGCAGCTGATGGGCTCGTTGACCTGGGTCAGTACGTCTTCAAACTCCAGACGGTAGGCCGCGTCGCCCATCTCATTGACCATCGCGGTGAAGTTGGGAGTCTTGCAGCTGAAGCAGTTCGCCAGCTTGTGGGGGCGGCCGGTAGCGGTCACATCGTCTACGGTGTAGGTGTGGCCCCGGGCGCTGCCGTAGAACTTGGAGAAGGCCATACCCTCATAAACCGTGGAGATCATGGGATAGGCTTCCACATAGTCATGGATTTCCTCGTTCTCACTGTTGGCCATGTAAGAAGCGTAGATTTCGGGATACCTGGAAGCCCAGTCCTCCGCGGACATCACCGTTACACCGGTGCCGGTTTCCACCACCTTGGCGGTCCGCTTGGTCACGGGAGCCGCGGCGGCAGTCTCCTGCTGATTGTCCAGCTCGGGTGCCAGGGTCATCAGCCAGGTACACAGGCCAAAGACAGCGGCGGCAGCCACAAACCCAATGGCCCACTTTTTCAGTTCATTGCCGAGAAAACGAAGTACATTCATATCCGTTCCTCCTTATACAAAGTGGATGGCCTTGGTGGGACACTTTTCCACGCACTTGCCGCAGCCCACGCACTTCTCCTGATCCACCCGGGCCAGGTTTTTTTCCAGGGTAACCGCACCCTGCTCGCACTGCTTGGCGCAGATGCCGCAGCCGATGCAGCCGGCGGAGCATACCTTCTTCACAGCGGGGCCCCGGTCCATATTGGAGCAGGAGACCGCCACCTTCGCGGTGCGCTCATGCATCTCAATCACGTGCTTGGGACAGGTCTTGGCACACATGCCGCAGCCAATGCACTTGCGGCTGTCCACCCGGGCAATGCCGTCAACAATGCTGATGGCCTTTTCGGGACACACAGCCATACAGCTTCCCAGCCCCAGGCAGCCGTAGTCACAGGACATAAAGCCCAGACCGCCGCTGAGCACCGCGGCCCGGCAGTCAGGAATGCCCACATAGTTTGCCTTGGCTTTCGTGGCATCGCAGGTGCCGGCGCAGCGGATGTATGCCACCTGGGGATTCTGGTGAACGGTTTCCTTACCCAGGATGGCGGCAATTTTGGCAATGTTCTCGGTGCTGTTGCCGGGGCAGGCATCCACCCGGGCATCGCCCTTTACAATGGTCTCAGCCAGCGCATCACAGCCGGCATAGCCGCAGGCGCCGCAGTTGGCGCCCCGGAGGCACTCCCGGACCTTGGTGACCCGGTCGTCCACTTCCACATAGAATTTCTTACTGGCAGTGACCAGCGCCAGGCCCAGAACCAGGCCCACAACGCCCACAACCAGAGTTGCAATGATGATTCCCTGCATATCAAGTCCTCCTTACGCCAGACCGCTGAAGCCCATGAAGGCCATTGCCATCAGGGTTGCGCACAGCAGAACGATGGGGGCTCCCCGGAAGGGAGCGGGAATGGCTTCCTCGTCCAGGTGCTCCCGGACCTCAGCCAGCAGGACAATGGCAATGGTGTAGCCCAGAGCCGTACCGAACCCGGCGAAGATGCTCTGCAGCAGGTTATAGCCATTCTGCACGTTGGTCAGCGCCACGCCCAGCACCGCGCAGTTGGTGGTGATGAGGGGCAGATAGATGCCCAGGGACTGATAGATGGCATGGGCATTCTTCTTCAGGTACATTTCCACCATCTGAACCAGAGCGGCAATGACCAGGATGAAGACGATGGTCTTCAGGTAATCCATGCCCAGAGGCGCCAGAACATAGGTATACAGCAGGTTTGCCACAGCGGAAGATACGGTCAGCACCGCCATAACCGCCAGGCCCAGGGACAGGGACGCTTTCTTCTGGGAGGAAACACCCAGGAAGGAGCAGATGCCCAGGAACTGGCTCAGCACCACGTTGTTGACCAGGGCTGTGGTGACAATGATCAAAATGAGACTGGACACGCGTTAGCCCTCCTTCTTGTCGCAGGCAGCGGCGCAGCTGGCGCAGCAGCCGTCGCAGCCCTCTGTCATCTTGTTGGCACGGTTCTTGATGCCGACGGCATTCATAATGGCCACCAGCACGGCCAGCACCAGGAAGGCGCCGGGGGCCCGGACGAAGAATGCCATGGGCTCATACCCGGGGATCTCCAGGCCAAAGATGGAACCGTTGCCCAGGAGCTCCCGGATGGCGCCGATGATGGTCAGGGCTACGGTAAAGCCCAGGCCCATGCCGATGCCGTCAAACAGGCTGACAATGGGCGGATTCTTGGAAGCGAAGGCTTCCGCGCGGCCCAGAATGATGCAGTTGACCACGATCAGGGGAATGTAAATACCCAGTGCCGCGTACAGGGAGGGGATATAGGCCTCCATCAGCAGCTCCACCACGGTCACGAAAGAGGCAACCACCACGATGAAGGCGGGCAGCCGCACTTCATCGGGAATGATCTTCCGCAGCAGAGAAATCACCAGGTTGGAAACGGCCAGAACCACCAGAGAGGATACACCCATGCCGAAGCCGTTGATGGCGGAGGTGGTAACAGCCAGGGTCGGGCACATGCCCAGCATCAGCACGAACACGGGATTTTCCGTGAGCAGGCCGTTTTTGATTCGTTCCAGATAGGGTTTCATAGGTTCCCTCCTTAACCGATCCGACCGGACACAAAGTCCAGCGCGGCATTGACGGCGTTGACCACGGCACCGGATGTGACGGACGCGCCGGAAACGGAGTCGATCTCGTCATCAGCGGTGGAACCGCCGCTCTTATTCAGGATAAACTTGGATACCTTCACACCGGCGAACTGATCCTTGAATTCCGGATCGCCGCAGCGCATACCCATACCCGGGGTATCGTGGAGCTCCGTGAAGGAGATGCCGTTGACGGTACCGTCGGCAGAGATGCCCACCACCAGCTTCAGGCCGCCGTCGTAGCTGTCGGCGTTGAAGACGGTTACGGCATAGCCCACCACATTTCCGGCGCTGTCGGTGCCGACCACAGCGGATTCGATGCTGGCGGAGCCGAAGTCCTCACCGTAGATGCCCTCGTGCTCGGAAAGGGCCGTCTTGAAGGTGTCGTCCACCTTGAAGTCCGTGGCATCCGGCACCACTGCCATGAATGCCTCCTTGTTGGCGGCCGCCTTGTTCTGCTCAATGGTTTCTGCGGTCATTCCGTAGACGGCGCTCAGGGCAAGACCCGCCACCAGGGTGATGATCAGCAGAATAAACACGGGCTTGGGAATGGCCTTCTTCCGATCCTTGGGGATGCGGTAGCCAAAGGGCAGGGGGATAAACAGTTCATCGATGATGGGTCCTACCAGATCCGCAATCAGCACCGCGTAGGTGGTAGAGTCGGGAGAAGCGCCCTTCACCCGGAACAAACCGATGAGGATGCCGGCAAAGGCGCCGAATACCAGCTGCCCATCCCGGGTAGAGGGGCAGGACACGGGGTCGGTGGCCATGAAGAAGGCCGCCATCAGCAGACCGCCGCCCAGCAGCTGGGGCAGGATGTAGGCAGGGTTCAGACCATGGCCGCCGAAAATCGCCAGGAACAGCCAGGTAGAACCGATCATAGACACGGGGATCTCCCAGGTAATGCCGCCGGAGAGCAGCAGATAGATGCCGCCGGCAATCAGCGCGATGGCGGAGGAGCCGATGACACCGCTGGAGAAGCCGGTGAACAGAGGCAGCAGATCCACCGCTTTCCCCGCTGCCAGTTCGGCAAGGGGGGTGGCGGCAGAAACGCCGTCAACGCTGTATACCGTCATCAGGCTGCCGAAGGAAATCAGCAGGAAGCTGCGGCCTGCCAGGGCAGGGTTCATAATGTTGTGGCCCAGGCCGCCGAAGAGGCACTTGACCACCAGGATCGCGAACACGGAGCCAAGCACCGGGATGTATACCGGCACCTGAGCCGGCAGGGTCAGGGCCAGCAGCAGGCCCGTGACCATAGCGGAGCAATCGTTCACCGTGTTTTTCCGGTGGGTTGCCAGGTCAAACAGGTATTCCGTCACCACGGCGCTGCACATGCTCAGGGCAATCACCAGGAACGCGGGGAATCCGTGGACCCAAACGCCCATAACGGCGGTGGGGAGCAGGGCGATCAGCACATCGGTCATGACACCCTTTGTGGTCAGCGGGCTGCGCACATGGGGAGCTGAAGAGACATTGTACAATTCTTCCATTTCCGTCTCCTCCTTTAACGTTTCTTCATTGCCATAATTTCCGCCTTGGTCTGCTTAAACAGCTGCATCAGCGGACGCTTGGCAGGGCAATTGTAGGTGCAGCAGCCGCAGGCGATGCATTCCAGGCCGTACAGGTGCTTTTCATACCGGTCGTAATCCTTCCGCTGGGCGGCCACCTGCATCAGCTGGGGACTGAGGCCCAGGGGACACACCCGGCTGCAGCGGCCGCAGCGCAGGCAGGCGGTCATCTGCTGCTGCGCCACTTCCACATCGTCAAAGCTCAGGGCGGTCAGCGCATTGTTGTTCTTGCAGACAGGGGCATCCAGGGTGGTCATACTAAATCCCATCATGGGGCCGCCGGAAAGGACCTTCTTGGGTGTCAGCTTGAAGCCGCCGGCAGCCTCCACCAGTTCCCGGTGGCTGGTGCCGATCTTGACAATAAAGTTGCCGGGCTTTTCCACGGCGTCGCCGGATACGGTAAAGCCGCGCTCCATCAGAGGCTCATTGAAGTATACGGCCCGGTAGATGGCGTAGATGGTGGCAACATTGTCCACCACGCAGCCGGCATCCGCAGGCAGCATACCCAGCTTCAGGTGCTTCTGGGCGATGATGCTGATCAGGGAACGCTCGCCGCCCTGGGGGTACTTGGTCTGTACAGGCATGACGCTGACGCGCCGGCTGCTCTTCACGGCCTCCTGCATGGCGGCAATGGCCTTGGGCTTGTTGTTCTCAATAACCACAATGCCCTCCGCGTTGGGGAACAGCCGCAGAATCAGCTCCATACCGGCCACGATCTCCCCGGACCTGGTCTGCATCAGCTGATCGTCACAGGTAATATAGGGCTCACACTCGGCACCGTTGGCAATGACAAAGCGGATCTTTTCCGGTTCCTTCACCGTCAGCTTTACATGGGTGGGGAATCCGGCGCCGCCCATGCCCACGATACCGGCATTGCGCACCTTGGCAAGCAGCTCCTGATTGGACAGAGCTTCCACATCCGCCAGCTTCTGTCCCACGCCCTCCGCCAGCGTATAGGCACCGTCATTTTCCACCACAATGGCCATCGCGCTGCCGCCGGAGGCATTCTTCCGAACCTCCACCGCCTTGACTGTGCCGGACACGGAACTATGAATGTTGGCGGACACGAACCCTCCTGCCTCAGCGATCACCTGACCGGCCAGAACCTTGTCACCCTTCTGAACCACAGGCGTGGCAGGCTTGCCAATGTGCTGATTGGTCATATAGACCAGTTCGCCCTGAGGGAGCAGGGGCTGCAAAGCGCTTTCCCGGGAAAGCTCCTTGTGGCCCGCGGGATGAACACCGCCATGGAATGTCTTAGCTTCCATGTACACCTCTCCTTATTTACTGAAAATTTCCACGGAAACGCCCAGAGGGCATAGTCCGAGAATTGATACATTTCTATTCTAATTTATCCGAATCATAATATCAACACCTTTCTTTTCTTTTTGTTGCCTGAGCAACAGTATTTCTCGTCATTTTTGCTCATTTCCAACAATTCCCTCCTTTTCTATCGATATTCTTTGTGCAAAAAATCCCAGAATTCGCCGAAAACCGGCAGTCGGGAGGCGCCGCGGTCACAAGGACTGCCGGGCAGACAGACGAAGCGCCCGGGCGGTCTGCCCGGGCGCGGGAGGTTCTTATTCCTTTTCCTTCTTTTCCGCCGTAATCTGTCCCTGGGCCACACCCTCTGTGGATTCCGGCATAAAGAGGATCTTGATGGTGGCGAAAATAATCTTCAGATCCGTTACCACGCCCATGGAGCCGATGTACTGCAAATCCATCTGCAGCTTGTTGTAGGGGGTGGTGTTGTATTTGCCGTAGACCTGCGCCAGCCCCGTCAGACCCGCTTTCGCCTGGAGCCGCAAGGCAAATTCCGGCATTTCCTTCTCATACTGTTCCGCAATCTGGGGCCGCTCCGGCCGGGGACCCACAATGGTCATATCCCCCCGAAGGATGCAAAACAGCTGAGGCATCTCGTCAATGCGCAGCATCCGGATAACCCTGCCCACGGGCGTAATGCGGTCATCGTTGGTCTGGGCCAGACGGGCCACGCCGTCCTTTTCCGCGTCCACCCGCATGCTGCGGAACTTATAAACATAGAATTCCTTCCGGTCCTTTGTCAGCCGCAGCTGCTTGTAGAGCACAGGGCCTCCGTCGTAGGCTTTGATGAGAATGGCCGTAAGAAGCATGAAGGGACTGAACAGCACCAGCGCCGCCAGGCTCAGCACAATGTCCATAAGCCGCTTGACCGCCAGATACCAGATAGAGGGGCTGGACCGGTGGCACAGCAGCACCGGCAGATTGTCCAGCTGCAGGGACTGGGCGCCCTTGATCAGGAAGTCACCGATGTTGGGCCGGACATAGCTTTCCACATCGTGATCGATGCAGTATTTTACCAGATCGTTGCGCAGGCTGGAGGGGATGCCGCAGAGCATCACCGCCCGGGCCTTCGTCTCCCCGATGCGGCAATAAAGGGCTTCCTTTCCCTCTTCGGTGGACACGCTGCCCAGCAGCCGGAACACACTGGGAAGACTCCGGAGAATCGCCTCGCCGTCGTCTCTGGCTTCCGGGTTGTCGTAAATGAGCAGGGTAGGCCGGGCGGACAGCAGCTTTTCCGTCAGGCGCTTGGAGACAAAGGCCCAGATCGCGCCCGCCGCCACGGAGGCCGCCACCAGGCCCAGCATGGGCAGCACCTCCGGCACCGCGCGCATCAGCAGCGCCGTAACCAGGTACAGAATGCCGCAGCTTAAAAACGCCGCCACCGCGTGAGAATAGGTAAGCTCCCCCGCGGAGTGAAAGGTGATGTCGAATCCGCCGTAGAGCCGGGCAAACAGCAGATACAGCGCCGTATACAGGAAGATGACAATATAGTCGCCCTTGGCAAAGAAGGGGAAAATGTACATCTTCATTTTATAGAAATGAAACCACATCAGCGCGAACAGCGCGCCGTTGGCAGCCGTCAGCACCGCGCCGAGGACGGTCCGCAGCGCCTGCCGTTTCTGTTGACTGTTAAACATTGGTTCTCTCCATCCGCATTTCCGCCGTCGGAACGCATCCCGCCGGAGACGCATATGATCCTGTATTCTTCTCTTTACCCATTATATACATTTTTCTTCTTTTGGCAAGTGCATTGTAGGCTTCTCAATTATCCTCCCTGTAGGCTTCTCAATTATCCTCCCCCGGAGGGACGCATCCGGATCGAAAACGGCGTTTCCGGTCAATCGATAGATATTATAAGATTAAAATTCCTGAATCCTATGCATTTTTTCTATTTCTTTCCGAGATACGGCATGATATAATAATACTAATCTCGTAAAAAAGGAGAAGTAACCTGTGCGTGCGCTTTCCTACCTTGAAATCAACACCTTCTGCATTCTGATCATACTGCTTCTTTTCAGCTGCCATAGGGGGAATGGAGACACCCGCCCCAATGCCCGGTTTTTCCGCGGCCTTCTGATCAGCCTGATTGTCTACGCACTGCTGGATATGCTGTGTGGTCTTCAGGAAAACCATGTGATCCATCCCGCCCCCTGGGTTGTAGAGATTATGAATGTTCTGTTCTTCTACTCTGCCGCCACCGTCAGCTTTCTGGGCTTCCTCTACGCCGAATGTGAATTCGGCGGTACCTGGTTCCATGACCGCAGAAAATGGTTCCTGTTCAGCCTGCCCATGCTCATTCAGCTGATCACCATTCCTCTGAGCCTTTATGGGAAATTCTATTTTTATATTGACAGACTGGGCTGCTATACCAAGGGGCCCCTGTATCCTCTGCTTCTGGCGCTTTGCTACAGCTATCTGATGGTGATCGGCGTGCGCTCCATGTACGCGGTGTTCCGGAAAGCAAACTATGCCCACCGGTCCGAATATCTGTCCATCGCCTCTTTGGTGGTCTTTCCTCTGATTACCGGTGTGATTCAGGCCCTCAATACCGGCATTTCCATTGCCTGCATGGGCGCCACACTGGCCTGTTTGCAGGTCTTTGTCAACCTCCAGCAGGCCCAGATTACCATTGACCCCCTGACCCAGATCAACAACCGGACCAAAATGCTCCACTATCTGGACAAGTGCATCAGCCGCCAGAAATCCGGCGGTGACCGGAAGCTGGCTGTGTATATGATCGACATCAACGATTTCAAACAGATCAACGATCAACATGGCCACCTGGAAGGAGATGCCGCCCTCATTTTTCTGTCCGAGGTTCTGAAGCAGGTGGCTTCCCATTTCAAAGGCCTTATTTCCCGTTTCGGCGGTGATGAGTTTTTTGTGGTTCTGGAAGCCCGGGACGATGCGGAGGTTGAGCAGTTCCGCCAGGAATTGCTGGATGCCCTGGATGCATACAACGCCTCCTCCGGGAAACCCTACAAGCTAAGTATCGGCATGGGCCTGGCCTATTATGCCCCCGCCCTGACCATCCCCGACCTGATTGACGCTGCCGATCAGGCCCTGTACCGCGACAAACGGCGGTACAAGCACAGCAAAAAAGGGCGCGGCTATTTTCATTGACAAACCATTCCCTTCATGGTAGACTGAAACGCGTATCCGCGGGCATGGTGGAATTGGTAGACTCGGTGGATTTAGGTGATGTCACCTCAGGGAAGGTTTTTCATTTCACCACCCGCACAGGAAAAATGAATAAGCGGGCATGCTGGAATCGGTAGACTGGACGGATTTAGGTTCCGTTGTCGAGAGGCGTGTGGGTTCGAGTCCCACTGCCCGCACCAAAGCCACCGCAGGTTTACTTGCGGCGGCTTTTATTTGTGTCTGTGGAGGGATGCATGAAATGCGGCCTTATAAAAAACTTACTATTGTATGTGCAATTATTTCACTTTTTTCTCTTGCGCTATGCTTGGTATTACACTATTGGATGGCGTGTGAAGAAGCAGAATTTTGGATCAATGTATGCCTAGCTCTTTTTGGCAGTGCAATACTAACAATGCTCAATTCTCTTGTTTTTTACTTTCACGAGAAACGAACAACCCTTGAAAATTTCATGTACTTCAGTAAGAATTTACTCCAAGTACTGAATAAGTATCAGACAAGCATGTCGCTAGAAGAGAAAATGCGGTTTTATTTGGATTACCATGACATGGACAAATCCGCCTGGGATTCTGCATATGGAAATATAATGGTCCCCAAGAAATAGACCACCTCTTCCAAATGAATCGTGAACATGGTAAGATAAACCAAAGGAAACGAAAGGAGTCCATACTATGTCACGAGGGAAATACACACCGGAATTTAAGGCCAAGATCGTTCTGGAGGTACTCCAGGGAGAGCGGGAGCTGGGAGCCATTGCTGCGGAGAACAAACTGAATCCCAACATGGTGCGCAACTGGAAAGCTGAATTTTTGGAAAATGCATCCCACATATTTGAGGAGCACGGAAAGGCGGAGCAGGAAGCAAAGAGAAAGGAGGCTGCTGCAGCGAAGGAACGGGACAAGATGCTGAAAACCATTGGGCAGCTGACTGTTGAACGCAACTTCCTGCAGGACTGCTTTCGCGCAGTCGGGAAACCCATCCCGGAGCTTGATCCGGAAAAACAACGCTGAGCTATCTGTGCGCCGGCAGTGCGAGCTGCTGGGGATCAGCCATTCCGCCCTTTACAGCAAGCCTGCAGCACCAGATGAGGAAAAGCGTCAGCTGCGGGAAGCGCTCATGGCACGGCTGGACTATTGGCATACCATGCTCCCGGCCTTGGGCAGCCGTAAACTGACGGTCAAGCTCCAGGAAGAAGGCTACAGGGTGGGCAGAAAGCTGGTGCGCCGCCTGATGCGGGAAATGGGAATCTGGGTGGTCTATCCAAAGCCAAACCTGTCAAAGCGCAACTTTCAGGAGGCAATTGTACCCTATCTGCTTCGGAACAAGGTGGTTTCCTTTCCAAATCAGGTCTGGTCTATTGACATCACCTACATCAAATTGAACCGCAGTCACATGTATCTTACTGCCATCATCGACTGGTGCAGCAGAAAGATTGTGGGATGGAATCTCTCCGATACTCTGGGCTTACAGCCCGTCCTGGAAGCCGTCCGCAGCGCTGTGGGCAGGTTCGGAACCCCGTCAATTCTCAACTCCGATCAGGGAAGCCAGTTTACAAGCAACGAGTATAAACAGCTTTTGAAAGGACTGCACATCCGCCAGAGCATGGATGGTAAATCCCGCTGGGCAGACAATATTATGATCGAGCGATGGTTCCGCAGCCTGAAAACGGAACTGATTTACATCAATGAATTCCGATCCCCCCGGGAACTGCGGCAGTCGATCCGGAGCTACATCGATGCGTACAACCGTCTGCGTCCTCATGAGGCCTTGGACTATGCCACGCCGGATGCGATCTATTACGCAAGTTTTCGCGTTGCCTGACCGCCGACCTTGACAGGACGCGTCCGGTCTGTTGCAGTCCTCAGCGGCGAGGGTGCGACGGAGTCAGGATCCACAGCTGCCCACCTCGCGCCGGGCAGTATAACAGGCCGGTCACGCCCTGTCAAGGCAACCTGCTGACGCAGGCGGCTGGAGCCACCAAGCTCAAAACATCCTGGCTCGGGCACAGCCAAAGTCAGAATGCGTTCACGATTATTTCTTCAAGAGTGGTCTTGACAAGGGGGCCACTATAAAACATGGATTTTTTCTTTGAAAAGGCACATGGAAATCGTGCGTATATTTACAAAAGTCTTTATTTGCCCATTCTTAAATTCAACAAGGCAGTAAATGAGCATGTATGGCATTTCCGCTGGTATTTTGATGGGAGTGGGAAAAATGCTCCAGTAATGGAGGGCTTTGTGGAGCAATTGGAGAAACATCTGATATATCAAGATGCGCAGAGCGTTCCTACGGAATATGATGAGTCTGGAAAGCCTGTGGCCTTTTGCGAAATGGTCAGCATAGAATCAAAGCTTGTCCACGAAGTATTAACGGAATTAAACGGAAAGTACCTCGATATTATGTATGGAAAAAGCAAAAAATGAGATCGACTTTAATGTTGACAAGCATAACCGCAAATCGCCCCTCCCCTTTTGAGTCAATGTCATTAAGCTTGTGACATTGCCTTTTGAGGAGGGGTGATTTTTTGTCCCTCCACAATTTTACAGAAGCATTACCTTTCTCTGCTTTCCCATTTTACGCGGCGGTCGTATGATACCCCTGTAACCAAAAACAAAGCAATTTGGAGGTAACAAAAATGAATACCAAGAAAATCCTTGCCGCAATTCTGTCCGTGGCGGCTCTGCTGACCATGACCGCCTGCGGCGCAAAAACCGAACCTACCGCAACCACCGCTGCTCCTGCCGCAGCCGTCACCACCGCTCCTACCGAAGCCGCTACGGAAGCGCCCGCAGCTGAGAAGGTCACCGGCAGCGTCTGCCTGGCAGGCTCCACTTCCATGCAGAAGCTGTGCGAAGCCATGATGGAAAGCTTTGGGGAAGCCTATCCCGACATCACCGTCACCGCGGAGTACACCGGCTCCGGTGCCGGTCTGGAAGCCCTGGCCGGCGGTAAAACCGACATCGGCAACGCCTCCCGCAGCCTGAAGGACGGCGAAAAGGAAGCCGGCGCCGTGGAAAATGTGGTTGCCATCGACGGCATCGCTGTCATCACCGACAAGGCAAATCCCGCAACCGATCTGACCAGCGAACAGCTGGCTGATGTCTACACCGGCAAAATCACCAACTGGAAGGACCTGGGCGGCGAGGACGCGGCCATTGTGGTCATCGGCAGAGAGGCCGGTTCCGGCACCCGGGGCGCTTTTGAAGAGCTGATGAAAATTGAAGACCAGTGTGTTTACGCCCAGGAGCTGGACTCCACCGGCGGTGTTCTGGCCAAGGTTGCCGCAACTCCCGGCTCCATCGGCTATGTCTCCCTGGATGTAGTGGACGACACGGTAGCCGCCATTGCCCTGAACGGAGTGGCTCCCACGGAAGAGAACATTGTGGCCGGTTCCTATAAGCTGTCCCGTCCCTTTGTCATGGCCACCAAGGGCACCATCGAAGAGCAGAATGAGGCTGTTAAGACCTGGTTCCAGTACATTGCCTCTAACGAAGGCAAGGCTGTCATTCAGGGTCTGGGCCTGATTCTTCCCCAGTAAATGAATCATAGAACCGAGGGCAAACCGGGCCACAGGCACAATACCGCTGAAGCGGTGGCCCGGGCCCTCCTTTTCATTTGCGCGGTGGCCGCAATCTTCGCGGTATGTGCCATCACCTTCTATATGTTCGCCAAGGGTCTGCCTGCTTTGGGCAAAATCGGCGTGAAAGACCTGCTGTTCGGCACCGTCTGGAAGCCCACAGCCAGCGAGCCCAGGTTCGGAATTACCTATATCATTCTCTCCTCCCTGGTGGGCACCGCCCTCAGCGTTGCGCTGGGCGTGCCTCTGGGCCTGTTCACCGCGGTGTTTCTCACGGAGGTCTCCGGGAAGAAAACGGCCGCTCTGGTGGAACCCGCCGTGGAGCTGCTGGCCGCCATTCCCTCCGTGATCTACGGCCTGGTGGGTATGATGGTGCTGAACCCCGCCATGTACCGGCTGGAAAAGCTGATTTTCGCGGGCTCCGAAACCCATCAGTTCACCGGCGGCGCCAACCTGCTTTCCGCTGTGGTGGTACTGGCCATTATGATCCTGCCCACCGTCATCAGCGTCAGCGCTTCCTCCCTCCGGGCAGTGCCCGATTCTCTGCGGGCCGCTTCCCTGGCCCTGGGCGCCAGTAAGATGCAGACCATCTTCAAGGTGACCGTTCCCGCCGCCCGCTCCGGTATCCTCACCGGCGTGGTGCTGGGCATCGGCCGTGCTCTGGGCGAGGCCATGGCCATCAACATGGTGGCCGGCGGCTCCGTGAATCTGCCCCTGCCCTTCCATTCCGTCCGGTTCCTGACCACCCAGCTGGTCAGCGAAATGGGCTATGCCGAGGGAACCCACCGGCAGGTGCTGTTTACCGTTGGCCTTGTCCTCTATCTGTTCATTCTGGCCGTAAACCTGGTGCTGCTGAAAATGCGCCGGAAAGGAGAGAAAGGCAATGGATAAGCCCCTGACCGTTTCCAAAAAGCGTCCCATGGACATCTGCCTCTATGGACTTGTCTATCTGTGCGCCGGGCTTTCGGTGGCCCTGCTGGTGGTTCTGCTTGCCTACGTTCTGCTCAAAGGCATCGGGCAAATCAACTGGCAGTTTCTTACCACCGTCACTTCCGTTTTGAAGGGCACCGTGGGCATCGCGGGAAATCTGCTGAATACCCTGATCATCGTCCTGATCACCATGCTGATTGCCACACCGCTGGGTGTGGGTGCGGCGGTATACCTGAATGAATACGCCAAGCCCGGAAGGCTGGTTTCCTCCATCGAATTCGCCACGGAAACCCTGTCCGGCATTCCCTCCATCATCTTCGGTCTCTTCGGAAGCATGTTCTTCGGCGAGACCCTGGGCCTGGGCTACTCCCTGCTGACGGGCAGCCTTACCCTGATCCTCATGGTGCTGCCCCTCATCACACGAAACACCCAGGAGGCCCTGAAAACCGTCCCCACAAGCTACCGCAGCGGTGCCCTGGGGCTGGGGGCCGGAAAATGGTATATGATCCGCACCGTCCTGCTGCCCAGTGCCGCCCCGGGCATTCTCACCGGCGCCATTCTGGCCATCGGGCGGATCGTGGGCGAATCCGCCGCCCTCCTGTTTACCGCAGGCAGCGCCAAGGCCCTGCCCAAAACCCTGGGAAAGCTCTTTTCCAAGATCTTCCACTCCGGCGGCACCCTGACCATCCAGCTCTATCTCAGCGCCACCAGCGAGGGCGACTTTGATACCGCCTTCGGCATCGCCGTGGTACTGCTGGTGCTGGTGCTGTGCATCAACCTGACAACCAAACGTCTGGCCGCCAGGCTGGACCCAAGGAGAAACTGATATGCAGTCTGAGACAAAAATCTGTGTCCGTGATCTGAACCTGTACTATGGTTCCAATCACGCGCTGAAAAACATCCATATGGATATTCCGGCCGGGGCCGTTACCGCCTTCATCGGTCCCTCCGGCTGCGGCAAATCCACCTTCCTGAAAACCCTGAACCGGATGAATGATCTGGTTGAGGGGGTCCGCATCTCAGGAGAGGTGCTGCTGGACGGGGAACAGATTTACGGGCCCAATGTGGATACCACCGCCCTGCGCCGCCGGGTGGGCATGGTATTCCAGCAGCCCAACCCCTTCCCCATGAGCATCTACGACAATGTGGCCTACGGCCCCCGGGTCCATGGCATCCGAACCAAGGCCCGGCTGGATGACATTGTGGAGGAAAGCCTCCGGGGTGCCGCTATCTGGGAGGAAGTGAAGGACCGGCTGAAAAAGTCCGCCCTGGGTCTTTCCGGCGGGCAGCAGCAGCGGCTTTGCATCGCCCGGGCTCTGGCCGTGGAGCCGGAGGTGCTGCTGATGGACGAGCCCACCTCTGCCCTGGACCCCATCTCCACCGCCAAAATTGAGGACCTGATGGAGTATCTGAAGAAGAAGTATACCGTTGTTGTGGTTACCCACAATATGCAGCAGGCCACCCGGGTATCGGACTACACCGCCTTTTTTCTGCTGGGCGACCTGATCGAATTCGGCAAAACCCAGCAGGTATTTTCCTATCCCAAGGAAAAGCGAACAGAAGACTACATCACCGGGAGGTTTGGCTAATGCGGACAAAATTCGATGAACAGCTGCGCCAGTTGGGTATGGAAATGACCCACATGGGCAATCTGATTGAGAAGAACATCCAGGATGCGGTGCAGGCCCTGCTGAGCCAGGACACGGAAACCGCCCGCCGGATCATGGCGGAAGACGAACTGGTAGACCAGGAGCAGAAGAAAATCGAAAACATCTGCTTCCAGCTGCTGATTCAGCGGCAGCCTGTGGCCCGGGATCTGCGCACCATCACCGCCGCCCTGAAAATGGTAACGGATATGGAGCGCATCGGTGACCACGCGGCGGATATATCCGAGCTCACCATCGCCATGGCCGCCGTCTCCTTCCCCCTGCGGGAAGAAAACATCCGGAAGATGGCCGGTGAAACCATTGTGATGCTGCTGGACGCGATTGATAGTTATGTAAACAAAGACATCGACAAGGCCCACTCTGTAATTGCCCACGATGACCTTGTGGACAGCTACTTTGTTCGGGTCAAGGCCGACCTGATTGAGGTCATCCGTGAGAACCCGGAATACGGTGAATACGCAGCGGATTTGCTGCTGGTTAATAAATACCTGGAGCGCATCGGCGACCATGCCACCAATATTGCCGAGTGGGTGATCTTTGCACTGAACAGCAACGGAGATGCGAATGAATATTGATTTTAAAACAAAAAAAGGCTTCATCTGCGATATGGACGGGGTGCTGTACCATGGAAACCGGGCGCTCCCCGGCGCGGTGGAATTCGTCCAGTGGCTCCAGCGAGAGCAGAAGGACTATCTGTTCCTGACCAACAACGGCGGCATGACACCCAGGGAGCTGGGCCAGAAGCTGGAGCGCATGGGCCTCCGGGTGCCGGAGGAGCATTTCTACACCAGCGCCCTGGCAACGGCGGAATTTCTGAGGGCCCAGGCCCCAAATTGCTCCGCCTTTGTCATCGGAGAAGCGGGACTGCTGAATGCCCTTTATGACGCGGGCATTACCATGAACGATGTAAACCCGGACTATGTGGTCATCGGCGAGGGCCGCACCTACTCCCTGGACAGCCTGACCCGGGCCGTCAATCTGGTGCTGGGCGGTGCCAGACTCATCGGCGCCAACTCCGATGTATCCGGCAACATCGAATGGGGCATTGCCCCCGCCTGTCGGGCTCTGATTGCCCCCGTGGAAATGGCCACCGGAAAGCAGGCCTATTTCTGCGGCAAACCCAACCCGCTGATGATGCGTACCGGCCTGCGGCTGCTGGGCTGTCATTCCGAAGAGGCCGTGGTCATCGGCGACCGGATGGACACGGACATCATCGCCGGTACCGAAAGCGGCATTGACACGGTGCTGGTGCTCTCCGGCGTATCGGACCCGGACACCCCCAAGGGGTTTGCCTACCAGCCCACCATGATTCTCAACGGCGTGGGGGATATTCCCCTGCTGTAAAGTGCTTCCCCGTCTGATTTCACAAACCGGACGGGGAAATTTTGTTGAATCTATTTGATAATTATTCTCATTTTTCTATTTGATAATTATTCTCATTTTCTTATTGACAAAGTGGATTATCTGTGGTATGATACCACCGTAAATGATAATCAATTGCAAATAGCAACCACCAAGGAGGTGTGCAATGGAATCTGCAAAGCAGTTTCGCAAACGCAACGCCATCCTGGCCTGCCTCCGCGCTTCCAACGCCCACCCCAGCGCCGAGACTCTGTACCAATTGCTCCAAAAGGAGCAGCCGGACATTTCCTTGGCGACGGTCTACCGGAATCTTGCCCTGTTCAAAAGTCAGGGGATTATTTCCAGTGTGGCTACGGTGAACGGGGTTGAACGGTTTGATGGCACCACAGAACCCCATGTCCATTTCGTCTGTACCGGCTGCGGCGCGGTACAGGATCTTCTCCAGGTGGAGCAGCCGGATTGCTCCGGCTTCGCCCAGCGCCTGGGCTGCCGCATTGACACCACCCAACTGACCCTCTCCGGCCTTTGCCGGGACTGTCTGGGAAATACCCGCGAATCCCCAAAATCTTAAAATCATTTTATTATGGAGGAATTTTTTATGAAGAAGTTTGTTTGCCCTGTCTGCGGTTATGTTCTGGAAGCCGAAGCCATCCCCGAAGGCTTTGTCTGCCCTGTCTGCAAGGTCCCCGGCACCAAGTTTAAGGTCATGGAAGAAGGCAAGCTGGCCGCAGAGCACGAGTACGGCGTATACGCCAAGACCGTAAAGAACAACCCCGACATCTCCGACGAGGACAAGAAGTTCATCTTCGAGCAGCTGATGGCCAACTTCAACGGCGAGTGCAGCGAGGTCGGTATGTATCTGTGCATGGCCCGCATTGCCCACCGCGAGGGCTACCCCGAGATCGGCCTGTACTGGGAGAAGGCCGCCTACGAAGAGGCTGAGCACGCTGCCAAGTTCGCAGAGCTGCTGGGCGAGGATCTGGAGCCCAACATGAAGGCCACCACCAAGGACAATCTCGCCTGGCGTGTGGACTGCGAGTTCGGCGCTACCGCCGGCAAGTTCGACCTGGCCA
This sequence comes from Faecousia sp., assembly GCA_034099845.1. Lineage (GTDB taxonomy): Bacteria > Bacillota > Clostridia > Oscillospirales > Oscillospiraceae > Faecousia. Next base: position 76 of record JAXEMQ010000115.1, on the reverse strand, counting down.
AGTGCGCCAAGAAGAACGGCCTGGATGCCATCCACGACACCGTCCACGAGATGGCCCGCGACGAGGCCCGTCACGG
>JAXEMQ010000110.1:0-9715 GCA_034099845.1 Faecousia sp. | reverse complement strand
TTCCGATGATCAAGGGTTATTTCTCACAATTCTTGGGTTCCGTCATTTGCATAACCTCGACTTTCTGCGGTTTTGAAGGGGCTTTCCTTAGTACATTGGACTCACTCCTTTTTTGTATTTTCATATTACCGCACATGATTTCGTTTTTCAAGATGGGATATTCCATAAGAAAATATATGAAAATTCGTAGGATCCGCCACTGGTCAAAAACCGGATAACGTGGTATAATAAATGCGTTGGGCAGCCCGGAGGCTGCCCGCTTTTTATTTCAGTTCGTCCAGCCGGTCCAGCACCTCATCAATCCGGTCTTCCAGATCCTCGTGGGCATCTGCCCAATCGTCGTATTCTTCGCTTTCCTCGTCCCCAGGTTCCCGGCTATCCAAATCCTTCCGCAGGGCATAAAGCCGGTCCAGGTAGTCCCGCAGCTCCGCAGGATTCATTCCCCAGATATTCGGCTCTTCCTCCGGAAGGCTGTGCAGAAGGCGCAACCCCTGCTTCTTTTCCTTGTCTTCCATCCTCGTTCCTCTTTTCATGCAGATATTGTAAAGGAATCCGGCCCCTTGGGGCGGTTTCCCCATTACGGATTGCTTTGTCCCTGGTTTGCGTGGGCTGCCCAATGCTCCGGGCTGTTCAGATACACCTGGTGGTGATGGCCGTGCTTCTCCTCCGACACGAAATGATCATGGCCGTGGGCATGGGTCAGCACATGGGTGTGGGTTGTGCCGTTGTGGGTGTGCACGATCACATGGGTATGCCCGTGGGCATGGTGTTTGACCAGGGTGTCGTACACCACAAATACCGTACCGCCCAGCATCAGCGCCAGGGCGAGGAAGTAGGCCGCGGCGGGCCGCTCCCCATTGATGACAAAGGCCAGCAGGACGCCGATGAAGGGCGCGGCGGCATAGTAGGCACTTGTCTTCGCGGCGCCCAGGGTCCTCTGTGAGCGGACATAGAAAAAGATACTCAGGCCGTATGCCACAAATCCAAGCACCATGGCTCCGGCGGCATAAGCCCCGGCGGGCAAGGGCTCCCCCAGCGCCAGTGCGATGAGGAAGGAACCGCCGCCGGAGAAAAGGCCCTTCAGCACCACGATCTGGTAGGTGCTTTTGTGAGAAATTTTTCTTGTGCAGTTGTTTTCGAAGCCCCAGCAGCAGGTTGCCAGCAGCACAAACAGAGAGCCCAGAGAAAACCGGAAACTGCCTTCCCCTTCAAAGGAAAGGATCAGGCTGGACAGGGTTATGAGACCGATGGCCAGCCAGAGCCTGCCGGACACCTTTTCTTTGAACAGCAGCAGGGCGATCAGCGTTGTGGTTACGATCTCGAAATTGCCCAGCAGGGAAGCATTGGAAGCGGTGCCCAGATTGATCCCGATCATCAGAAACACCGGCGCCGCAATATCCAAAAGAATCATGCCCGCGGCATAGGGCAGATCCGGTTTTGTGAGTCTTTCCGACGGGTTTTCCTCCCGCCGGCGGAACAGATACAGAATCCCCACACCAACCCCGGCGCCCAGATAGAGAAAGGCCGCCATGAATGTGGGCGGAACATACTTCATAATCACCTTGGAAAGCGGTGTATTCAGCGCGTACAGCACCGCCGCAAGCAACGCAAAGGCGATTGCGGATACTCTGGTGTCCTTTTTCATAGCCATAACCCCCATCCGGCAGCTTTCCTTTTCGGTCTATCCTACACAGTAGCAGAAATCATTAAAAATGTCTACTGTCAATCCGAACAAACCGGAAAAGCCCCAGGCAGGCAGTTTCGCTTTGACAGGTTTCTTTTACCGGAAATATTGACAGGGCCCATGGCATATGCTATATTGGAAATAAGTGAATAAAACGTTAACAAGACGTAAGTCCCGTCAAGGGTGAAAAGGGAATTCGGTGTGAGTCCGAAGCGAACCCGTCACTGTAACAGGGAGCAACGCGTATAAACGTCATTGGGCATTTGCCTGAGAAGACACGCGGAGCTGTGAACTGGAGCCAGGAGACCTGCTTACGTTGTTTCCTAACCAGGATTGCGGTGTTCAATCTATGGATAATCGGGTGGCTGTGCCGCCCCTTTGTCGGGCTGCCGCAGGGCTGCCCATTTTTTATTTTAAGGAGGTTTTTGAATGAAAACCGGATTTACAAACGGGGAGCGCAGAGTCCTTCTGGCCTCCTGCACGCCCGCGCTGCTGGCCGTGCTGGCGGTGAACGCCAGCGCCATGCACATTATGGAGGGCTTCCTCCCCCAGGGCCATGCCATCGCCTGGGGCGTTGTCTGCCTTCCCTTTCTGGTGTGGGGCTTTCTCTCCATCCAAAAAATCGTAGCCAACCACCGGAAGGCCATTCTGCTGCTGGCCATGATGGGCGCTTACGCCTTTGTCCTGTCCGCGCTGAAGATGCCCTCCGTCACCGGCTCTTCCAGCCATCCCACCGGCACCGGTCTGGGCGCCGTCCTGTTTGGACCGGCTCCCATGGCTCTGCTGGGGCTGCTGGTGCTGCTGTTCCAGGCCATTCTGCTGGCCCACGGCGGCCTGACCACCCTGGGCGCCAACACCTTCTCCATGGCAATTGCCGGTCCCATCGTCAGCTACGGTGTGTACAAGCTGTGCAGAAAGTGGAAGGTCAACCGTCTGGTTGCCGTGGGTCTGGCCTGCGGTCTGGGTGATCTGTTCACCTACTGCGTCACCTCCATTCAGCTGGCCCTGGCCCACCCCGGTCAGGCAGGTGTCCTGGCCTCCATGGGCGAGTTTATGGGCATTTTCGCCCTGACCCAGATCCCCCTGGCCATTGTGGAAGGCATTCTGGGAGCCGTTGTGATGATGATGCTGGAATCCTTCGCCAAACCCGAGCTTCGGGAGATTGGCTATCTGGAAAAGGAGGGCAAGTAACCATGCAAAAGAAGCAGATTCTGACCATTTTGGTGTTGGTTGTTCTCTGCGCCGCCATCCTGGTTTATCCTCTGATGACCATTCATGACAGCGAATTCGGCGGCGCCGACGGCGCGGCGGAAGAAGCCATTGCCTCCGTTGATCCCGATTATGAGCCCTGGGCAGACCCCATTCTGGAGCCCCCCGGAGGAGAAACCGAATCGCTGCTGTTCTGCCTGCAGACCGCTCTGGGCGCCATCGTCATCGGCTATGGCTTTGGCTACCTGGTGGCCCGGAAGAAGTACAGCCCCAAGGACGCGGACTGATGGCACGGGGCCATAACCATCATTCCGGCAATACATTGATGCTGGATACACTGGCAGCCCACAATGGGCTGCTCAGTGTCAGTCCCATGGTGAAAACAGCCTTCTGTGTTGTATGCCTGGTGCTCTGCGTCAGCGCGGCGGATCTGGCAGTGGGTGTTTTCGTAGCGGTTTCCATGGTGCTTATCATGCATCTGCTGGGAAAAATCAGCCTGCACAAGATCTTCCACCTACTGCGGATCCCCCTGGTGTTTCTGATTGTCAGCTGCGTGATTATTCTGCTGGAGCCCACCCAGGAACCTCTGGGACTGTGGCACATCCCCTTCGGCAGAGGCAATCTGTGCGTCACCCGGGAGAGCCTCCGCCACGCCGTCACCCTGTTCTTTCAGGCCATGGGCGCGGTATGCTGCCTGTATGCCCTGAGCAGCAGCACTCCGGTGCCCCAGCTCATTGATGTCTTCCGGCGCTGCCGTGTACCGGAATTGGTGATCGAGCTCATGTATCTCATTTACCGCTACCTGTTCCTGCTGCTGGATGTGCAGCAGAAGCTGACCATCGCCGCCTCCGCAAGGCTGGGGTATTGCGGGTTGAAGCGGTCCGCCACCACCGCCGGCCGGATCAGCGGCACCCTGCTTGCTTCCTCCTTCCGCAGAAGCAGCCAGTGCTACGATGCCATGGAATCCCGGTGCTATGACGGAAAACTCCGGTTCCTGTCCCATATGCCCCCGGTTCAGGCCGGGCACGCCCTGGCCGCCGGTGCCTATGTGCTGGTGCTTGTGGGTTTTATTGTTTTTCGAAAGGGGTTGCTGTGATGGACGCACCCATTATTCAGTTGGAAAACGTAAGCTATGCCTATCCGGACGGCCCCATGGCCGTGAAAAACCTGTCCGTTTCCATCGGGAAAGGGGAACGGGTTGCGGTTTTGGGCCGCAACGGCGCCGGAAAATCCACCTTTTTTCTGCTGTGCAACGGCATTCTGGAGCCCGGGGAAGGAAAACTGTTCTGTGACGGACAACCGGTCACCCATAAGAAAAAGGACCTTCTGGAACTCCGCCGCCGGGTGGGCATCGTATTTCAGGAAGCGGAGAATCAGATCCTTGCCGTAACCGTAGAGGGCGAGGTATCCTTCGGCCCCATGAATCTGGGACTTCCCCTCCGGGAAATCGAAAAGCGAACCGGCGAGGCGCTTTCCTCCATGGGCCTGCATGACTACGCCCAGCGCTCTCCCCAGTTTCTGTCCGGCGGAGAAAAGAAACGGGTGACCATCGCGGATATTCTTGCCATGGAGCCGGATCTCATCCTGCTGGACGAACCCACCTCCTCCCTGGATCCGGAAAACGTGACCCGGCTGGAGGAGACCCTGGATCAGCTGTCGGAGGCGGGCATTGCCCTGGTGGTCAGCACCCACGATGTGGATTTCGCGGCAAGATTCGCCCGGCGGGGCCTGGTGTTCTCCCAGGGCCGCCTGATTGCCGACGACTCCTTGGCCCATATTTTCTCCGATTCCGCCCTTTTGGAGCAGGCAAGCCTGCGAAAGCCCTGGATCTGGCAGGCCGCGGAAGCCGCCCGTCCCGGTGAAAGCACCTATCCCCTGACCATGGATCAGTACCGGCAGTGGCTGAAGCATTCCGTGCTCTCCCGCTAAAAAAACAGATGTGCCCTGACTTGGAGCTTCTCCATATCCCGGCACATCTGTTTTCTCTTTTACCAGCATTCTTTTCCGATTTACAAGTCCCGCGATTTCCGTTATAATATAGGAAAGGAGGAATGACCATGAAACTCATTGTGCTGGACGGTTACGCGCTGAATCCCGGTGACCTGTCCTATGACTGCCTCAACCGGTTTGGGGATGTGACGGTCTACGACCGGACGGATTCGGAAGCGGAGGCAATCGCGAGAATCGGAGACAGCGAGATCGTGCTTGTCAACAAGGTGCCCATTACCGAGTCTCTCCTGGCCGCCTGCCCGAACATCCGCCTGATCTGCGTTCAGGCAACGGGCTACAATGTGGTGGACTGCGCCGCCTGCAACAAGCGGGGCATCCCCGTCACCAATGTTCCCAGCTACGGAACCGCCGCGGTTGCCCAGTTTACCATGGCCATGATTCTGGAGCTGTGCCACCGGATCGGCCTCCACGACCGGGATGTCCACGCCGGCGGATGGGCAAAGGCAGGCTGCTTCTGCTACTGGCTGACCCCCCAAACCGAGCTTGCCGGAAAAACCCTGGGCATCATCGGCTTCGGCAGCATCGGCAAGGCCGTGGGCAGACTGGCCCGGGCCTTTGGCATGGAGGTTCTGGCCTACAACCGGAGCCAGAGCGAGGAGGGCCGGCGCATTGGCACCTATGTGGATCTGGATACCCTGCTCCAAAAATCCGACATTGTCTCCCTCCACTGTCCCCTGTTCCCGGAGACCGAAGGGATCATCAACGCCTCCGCCATTGCCAGAATGAAGGACGGCGCCATGCTGATCAATACCGCCCGGGGCGCCCTTGTGGACGAGGGGGCCCTGGTCCGGGCCCTGAGCACCGGAAAACTCCGGGGCGCCGCCCTGGATGTGGTCTGCCAGGAGCCTCCCGCGGGAGACAATCCCCTGCTCGCCTGCGAAAACTGCATCATCACACCCCATATCGCCTGGGCGCCTGTGGAAAGCCGCCAAAGGCTTCTGGACACGGTGGTGGAGAATATCCGTGCTTTTCTGGCAGGCACCCCACAGAATGTGGTCAATCTATAAGGGGGAAGTATGAAAAAGCTGATTGAATTGGGAAACCTGTATGCCAGTAAAAGCGACTGGAAGGATTTCGCTCTGGTAAAATTCTGTCTGTTTTCCATGGGTCTGCTTATCGGTATCAACGCACCGAAAAAGCATCAGAAAACCGTAACGGTTCTCTCCGCGCTGGTGTTTGCCGTAACCTATGTGCCCCTGATGTCCAAGCTGCTGCGCATTGCGGTGGAAAAAGAAAAATAAAAATATTCCATTTCCCTATTGACTCTCACCTTACGTCATGGTTTATACTGTGTTCATCGGGAAGCTCTGACACCGGCGGCAGGCGTTTTTCTCCGCCTCGGCCCCAGAAATCGGGCTTCCCCCGGGAGGGATGGAAATGAAAACTGTGAAAGAGGTCAGCCGCATCACCGGCGTGAGTGTGCGCACACTCCACCACTATGATGCCATCGGACTGCTGAAGCCGACCCAGGTAACCGAGGCGGGTTACCGGCTGTATGACGATTCGGCCCTGGCCAGAATGCAGTCCATATTGCTGTTCCGCCAGCTGCAGTTTCCCCTGAAGGAAATCCGAATAATCCTGGATTCCCCGGATTTTGATCCCATGGAAGCCCTTTCTCAGCAGGTGCACCTGCTGGAAATGCAGCGGGATCACCTGGAGCAGCTCATTTCCCACGCCCGAGAAATTCAAAGAACAGGAGTGTTTACCATGGACTTTTCGAAATTTGATACCAGCGAAATAGAGCGGTATACCGAAGAAGCCAAGCAGAAGTGGGGCAGCACCAACGCATGGCAGGAATTTGAGCAAAAGCAGGTCTCGCCCCGGCAGGCCCAGGAGCAGGCCGACGGAATCATGGGCATTTTCGCCCAGCTTGGCTCCCTCCGGGATACCGATCCCGCCTCCGGGGCCGCCCAGGCGCTGGTGGCCAGGCTGCAGGCCTTCATCACCGACCACTACTATACCTGCACCAGGGAGATCCTGCGGAGCCTGAGTCAGATGTATATTGCCGGAGACAGCATGACGGAGAACATCGACAAAGCCGGCGGACCCGGCACGGCACAGTTTGCCCATGAGGCAATTGAAGTTTACTGCAAATAAGCATCGGGGCTGTCCGTTGGACAGCCCCAATTATGTTATGCCAGGTTTTTTACAAATTCCTCAATGAGGGCGTTGATGTATTCCGGCTTGTCCGTATTGGAATTGTGTCCCGCATCCTCGATCCACTCCAGAGGGATTCCGGTATGCTTGTGCCATGCCTTGTTATACCGGATGCAGGAGCCGGCATGATCCTTTTTCCCGCAGATCAGCAGCGCGGGGCATTTCAGCTCGTAGGGAAGATCCTTTTCCATGGCTTCCGCAAGGATCCGGTAGCCGTGACCGGCCAGCCGAGCGTATCGGCTCTGGTCCCCGTCATAGACCATCATCATGTCCCGCATCAGCTTTCTGCCGTATGGAGAGGTGGCAACCCCATTGGAACCGGTCTTCAGCAGGGATCTCCAGGGATACAGGGCATAGACCGGCTCCATCCTTTTGAGCAGCCAAAGCTCTGCACCGGTAATGTATTTGCGCTGCAGGGGCGCCGAATCGATGGAAACAAAGCCCCGCAGCTTCTGAGGAAAGGCTTCCGCATAGGCCTGACCCACATAGCCGCCCATGGACTGGCCCACAATGACGGGCTTTAATATTCCCTCCCGACTCAGAATCTCGTCCAGCCAGGCTGCCTTATCCGCCAGACTGAACCGGAATTCAAAGGGCCAGGAGGCCCCGTGCCCCGGCGCGTCCCAGACCAACACATTGAATTTCCCTTCAAAATAGCCGATCTGTTTGTCAAACAGCCGATGGTCCGCCGTCAGCCCCGGAAGAAATACAAGCGTATCTTCATCGGGGGAAACCAGATTCAGCCAATAGTGAATGGGCCCCAGGGCTGTTTCAAAAATCTTTTCCGTCAATGCCAACACCTCCGCAGGGTTGTAAAACAATTGTTATTATACGATTTCCCCTGGCCTTTTTCAACCCCTTTTGCTATGATAGGAAATATTTATCAAAGGAGTGAACCCAATGGATCGCTTGGAAGCTTTTGAAAAGATGCTGGCCCAGATCGTTTCGCAGGCAGAATACGAAACCGCCCAGATGGAAAAACTGAAGGCCGCCGGAAAGGAAAAGAGCGCCACCTACCGGCAGTACTTTGCCAACCGGCTGGTGTACCGCCAAATGCTGGACACCTACCGCAAATACGGGCTGATTGCGTAAACCGGCCCTTTTCCCATCACAGGGGAATCGTTTCATGCTCCAGATTCAGCAGATCAAAATAGAACACCCTGCCGGTTTCCACCGGACGGCCAAGGAGTAGCTTGACGCAGAGGGAAACCTGCATGGAAGCGCACAGAGCGGGGGGAAAGCTCAGCACACTCTTGTTTTTCAGAACCGCGCCCTCCGGGTAGATGGTTTCCACCAGCCGGTCCCCGGGCAGGGAGACGGCTGCCTGGGCAACCCAGCCGTTTACCGCGCCGTACACATAGGGAACACCGGCCCGCACGCTTCCCCAGAAGCCCTATGCCTTCCGTATGTCCGTCATTGGCCGGGGAAATCCGTTGGAACGAGCCGCGCTTTTCCTTTTCTCCATTAGAAATACCAATGGGCTCACCGGTTCAGATTCCGCGCAATGATTTTCACAACCTCGTCCATGACGATGGGCTTGGACAGATGGCCGTTCATCCCCGCTTCCAGGGACTTTTGAACATCCTCGGCAAAGGCATTTGCGGTCATGGCGATGATGGGAACGGTACGCCCGTCCGGTCTGTCTGCCATAGTGCGGATCGCCTTCGTGGCCTCGTAACCATCCATCTTCGGCATCATAATGTCCATAAGAATCACGTCAAAATTTCCTGCCGGGCTGTCTGTAAAGAATTCCACCGCCTGCTTGCCGTCCACGGCGTGGGTAACCGTCATCCCCAGCTCTTCCAGCTGAATTTCCGCGATCTCCGCGTTGAGCGCATTATCCTCTGCCAGCAGCACCCGGATCCCGTCCAGGCTGTTCTTCATTGGGGGTTCCTCCCGGGCAGCAGCGCTTTCCATAGTGGTCAGCTCCAGGGGAAGCTCCACCGTGAAAGTAGAGCCAACGCCTTTTTTGCTCTCCACGGATATGGTGCCGCCCATCATGTCCACATACTTCTTGGTAATGGCCATGCCCAGGCCGGTGCCCTTATATTGTGTTCTTGCCCCATTCTCCTCCTGGGAAAAATCATCGAAAATCCGTTCCAGGAATTCCTCGCTCATGCCCACGCCGGTATCGGAAACACGGTAGGAAACCACCACATGATGCGCATCCTCACCGGGGCGGCAGGCTGTCTCAAAGGTGACGCTGCCGCCGTCATTGGTAAATTTGACCGCGTTGCTGAGAATATTCACCAGAACCTCCCGGATACGCACCGGATCAGCCAGCACACAGAGTCTGTCCACATTCCCGTTTTTGACATGGAAGCGCAGGTCCCGGTTCAGGAGGAAGCCACGGGTAATGTCCAGCGCCGCATCTGTCACGGTAGTCAAATCCACGGGAACCGGATTGGACTTCACCTTTCCGCCCTCAATGCGGCTGATGTCCAGCACATCGTTGATGAGGGTCAGAAGATGCTCGGAGCTCTCTCCGATTTTTTCCAGGCAGCCGCGCACCTCCGGCTTTGGTTGCTGCTTGAGGGCGATGTTGGTAAAGCCGATGATGGCGTTCATGGGGGTCCGGATGTCGTGGGACATATTGTTCAGGAAGGTGCTCTTTGCGGCGTTGGCGTTTTCCGCGGTATGGACGGCATCCGCAAG
>JAXEMQ010000107.1:0-8914 GCA_034099845.1 Faecousia sp. | reverse complement strand
CAAGTGCTGCCCAAAAGCAGCCGCCTTTAGAGCGAGACTACACAATTAAAGTAGGTGAAATGAGAAATGAAGGCAGTTTTTGTTACCGGCGGTAAGCAGTACACCGTTGCCGAGGGTGATGTCCTGTTCGTCGAGAAGCTGGGCGTTGAGGCCGAGCAGACCGTGAAGTTCGATCAGGTTCTGGCTGTCCTGGACGGCGAGAACTCCAAGATCGGTGCTCCCGTTGTTGAGGGTGCTACCGTCGAAGCGAAGGTCGTGAAGAATGGCAAGGGCAAGAAGATCGACGTCCTGAAGTACAAGGCCAAGAAGAACGAAAAGACCCACATCGGTCATCGTCAGCCCTACACCAAGGTCGAGATCACCAAGATCGCACTGTAATTGCTATGACCAGAGTTGAATTTACTACGGAAGACGATCGGATCACCGGATTCACCGTCTCCGGACACAGCGGCTATGCCGAAGCGGGCAGCGATATTGTCTGTGCCGCGGTCAGCGCCGCTGTCGCCATGGCTGAGGCCACCATCAATGATGTGTGCGGCGCAAAGGCCAAGGTTCGGGTCAAAGAGGAGGATGCCCGCATCACCCTGACCCTCCCCGTGAGCTGCGATGAGGAAGAAAGCGTTCAGGCGGTTCTCTCCGGCATGATGCTCTATCTGTGCAGCCTGCGGGACCAATATCCCGACAACATCGAAGTTTTGGAGGTGTAATAGTATGCTGAAGATTGGTATTCAGTTCTTCGCTCACCACAAGGGCGGCGGTTCCACCAAGAACGGCCGTGATTCCGAGTCCAAGCGTCTGGGCTGCAAGCGTGCCGATGGTCAGTTCGTGCTGGCCGGCAACATTCTGGTTCGCCAGAGAGGCACCCACATTCATCCCGGCACCAACGTTGGTATCGGCAAGGATGATACCCTGTTCGCTCTGGTTGACGGCACCGTCAAGTTTGAGCGCATGGGCAAGGATCGTCGGAAGTGCTCCGTTTACGCTGAGCAGTAAGACAAGCCTATGAAACGAAGGACTGCTGCGATTCCTGCGGCAGTCCTTTTTTCTGGGCAGCAGCAGAAAGCTGTCCTTCCGGTTTTCCACTGCTGCTTTTGCGAATGTGATGTTTTGCTGTTCGTATTGTATTGGATCATTGGGTGACAGAGAAAAGGAAATGTATATTGCTTCTTTTTCTGTGTCACCCTTCCATAAGAACAGGAGGTATACGATGTTTGTAGATAAGGTTCGAATTACGGTTTGCGGTGGTCGGGGCGGCGATGGTGCCGTGGCCTTCCATCGGGAGAAATATGTTGCCTCCGGTGGTCCTGACGGCGGCGACGGCGGTCACGGCGGCAGTGTGATTCTGCGTGTCAATGACAATCTGTCCACGCTGCTGGATTTTCGTTACAAGCGCAAGTATTCCGCTCAGGCAGGCGTGAACGGACAGGGCCGGAATATGAGCGGAAAGCGTGGAGAGCCTCTGATTATTGAGGTTCCCAGAGGAACAGTGGTCCGGGATGCGGAAACCAATCAGATCATTGTGGATATGTCCACCGGTGAGGATTTTGTTATTGCCAAGGGCGGCAGGGGCGGCTGGGGCAATGCCCACTATGCAACGGCCACCCGGCAGGTGCCCCGCTTCGCAAAGAGCGGACTCAAGGGGCAGGAGCGGGACGTGATTCTGGAACTGAAGCTGCTGGCGGATGTGGGCCTGGTTGGCTTCCCCAATGTGGGAAAATCCACCTTGCTTTCGGTCACCTCCAATGCCCGGCCCAAGATTGCCAACTATCATTTTACCACTCTGTTTCCCAACCTGGGCGTCATCTATGTGGACGAGGGTGTGTCCTTTGTTATGGCGGATATTCCCGGCATCATTGAAGGCGCTGCCGAGGGTGCCGGCCTGGGCCATGATTTCCTGCGCCATATTGATCGCTGCCGCTTGCTGGTGCATGTAGTGGATGTATCCGGCAGCGAGGGTCGGGACCCTGTGGCGGACTTCAATGCCATTTGCGATGAGCTGGCCAACTACAGTGTGAACCTGAGCAACCGGCCCATGATCGTTGCCGCGAACAAGATTGATCTGCTTCCGCCGGACAGCGACAATTTGCAGCGCCTGCGGGCCTGTGTGGAAGCCGCCGGATGCGAACTGTATGAGATTTCCGCCGGTACGACCCAGGGGACCCGCAACCTGATGCGGGTGGTGGCAGAAAAGCTGCGCACGCTGCCTCCTGTAACCATCTATGAGCCGGAGTATGTGGAGCAGCAGCCGGAAGCCGGCGATCCTCAGGAGCTGTCCATCGAACATCTGGGATCCACCTGGGTTATTACCGGCACTTGGCTGGAGCGGCTGGTGCAGAATATCAATTTTGACGATTATGAGTCCCGGAACTATTTTGACCAGATGCTCCGCAAGTGCGGCCTGTTTGCACGGCTGGAGGAGATGGGCATTCAGGATGGTGACACCGTTGATATTTACGACCTGCAGTTTGAGTATATGCGCTGAAGCAGCCTTCCCCCAACCGGTTCCGGTTGGGGGATTTGCACTTTCCGTAATCTTTGCGGAAGCCTTGAAGAAACGGGCACAATCGTATATAATAAACAAAAACCGATAGAAACGGGGTAGAACCATGGAATTAAGGGTTCTTGCAGTGGGCGATGTGGTTGGGCAGCCTGGAATGGAACGGATTCGCCGGGATCTTCGCAGGCTGATACGGAAGACCGGGGCGGATTTCACGGTTGTGAATGGGGAAAATGCCAGTGTAGTGGGCATTACGCCGGATCAGGCAGAGGATATTTTGGATGCCGGCGCGGACGTCGTTACGCTGGGCAATCACAGCTTCGGAAAGCGGGAAATCGTTCCCTATCTGGATGATTCCACCCGCATCCTGCGCCCAGCAAATTACGCGCCCCAGGCCCCCGGAATTGGATGGCAGGTGTATGAGACCCGGGCAGGAGATGTGGCGGTGATTGATCTGATCGGTCGGGTCAATATGGATTACACCCCGGACAATCCGTTTTTGTTGGTGGAAAAAATCCTGAAAAAGCTGGATACCGCTCTTATCCTGGTGGAAATGCACGGGGAGGCAACCTCCGAGAAGCTGGCCATGGGCTATCACCTGGACGGCAAAGTCAGCGCGGTATGGGGAACCCACACCCATGTGCCCACAGCCGACGCCCGGGTACTGCCCAGGGGGACGGGCTATGTAACGGATCTGGGCATGACCGGCCCGGCGGAATCCGTTCTGGGCATCCGTCCGGAGCTCTCCATTGCCAAATTCCGGGGAGATCTGACGGAGCGCTACCGGTGGGCGGAAGGCCCCACCAAGCTGGAAGCGGTCCTCTTTACGCTGGATGGGGCAACCGGTAAATGCTTGAAGGCAGAAAGGACAGACCTATGGGATTGACGCTTATTCACGCGGCGGACCTGCATCTGGATTCCGCTTTTGTTGGGTTCCCTCCGGAGCAGCGAAAATACCTGATGGAGGCACAGGCATCGATTCCCGAACGGATCGGGGAATGCTGCCGCAGCCAGAACGCGGATATGCTCCTGCTGGCGGGAGATGTTTTTGACGGTCCCTATCGCCGGGAAACCGCCCAGGCATTGGCGGAAACACTGGAAGACTGTTCGGTTCCGGTATTCATTGCACCGGGCAATCATGATTTTCTGGGGCTGGATTCTCCCTGGGAACGGGAGAATTGGCCGGATAATGTGCATATTTTCCGCGGAAATCTGAGTTATGTGGATCTGCCGGAGCTGGAAACACGGGTCTATGGCGGCGGCTTTACCGCAATGGATTGCCCGGGCCTTTTGGATCATTTCCGGGCAGAGCGGGTTTTTCCGCACACCCTGGCGGTGCTTCACGGGGACACCACCTCCCCGAAATCCCCCTATAACCCGATTACCTCCGCACAACTCATTTCCTCTGGTTTGGATTATGTGGCTCTGGGCCACATCCATCAGGCGGGTAGCCTGCACGCGGGATCAACCCTCTGTGCCTGGCCCGGCTGCCCTATGGGAAGAGGCTGGGACGAGACGGGTTCGAGGGGCATATTAAAGGTTACCCTGGGGAAAAAGGTCCATCTGTCGCCCATTGGGCTGGGACTGCCCAGATTTTTTACGGAATCCCTGTCTCTGGACGAAGGCTTGGACGCCCTTGACCGTTTGCTTCCCTCTTCCGAATGCCAGGACTTTTACCGCGTTACCCTGACGGGCAGGGGAGAAGCAGATATTCCGGCCCTTCTCAAAAAGTACACCGGACCGGCCTATCTGGAATTCCGGAATCGAACCAAGCCCAAACGGGAGCTGTGGGATTGCATCGGGGAAGACAGTTTCCAGGGGGTTTTCTTTGATCTTCTCCATGGTGCCTTGGAACAGGCCGATCCCCAGGAAGCGGAAACCATCCGCCTGGCGGCGGAGCTGTCCCGCAGAATTCTGGATGGGGAGGAGGTAGAGCTGCCGTGATCATATATTCCATGACGGCCACCTTCGGAAAGCTGGAGCATGAGACGCTGACCCTGAAACCGGGGCTCAACGTGATTTCCGGTGAAAACGAGTGGGGAAAGAGCACCTGGTGCGCCTTTCTTCTGGCCATGCTCTACGGCCTGGATACCCGGGCAAAGACCACCAAAACCAGTCTGGCGGATAAGGAGCACTATGCGCCCTGGTCCGGCACGCCCATGTCCGGCAGAATGGAAATCAACTGGAACGGAAGGGATCTGACTCTGGAACGCAGAACCAGCGGCAGAGTGCCTATGGGCGTGTTTCAGGCATATGAAACGGAATCCGGCCTGGCAGTTCCGGAATTGACCGGGGAAAACTGCGGTCTGCAGCTTCTGGGGGTGGAACGGGAGGTGTTCTGCAGAGCAGGCTTTATTCGTCAGCCGGATCTGCCGGTAACGGGAAGCGAAGCGCTTCGGGCAAGACTCACCGCCCTGGTGACCACCGGTGATGATACGGGGGATTCCAAACGGCTGGCAGAAAAGCTGAAAGAGCTGAAAAACAAGTGTAAGTACAACAAATCGGGACTGCTTCCCCAGGCCCTTGCCCGGCAGCGTCAACTGGAAGAGTCCTTTGAGGAATTAACAGCCTTGGAGGACAAGTGTGCGGCGCTTGTTTCCCGTCAGCGGGAGGCAGAGATTCTCCAGAAAAGACTGCAAAATCATCTTCAGGTTTTGCGGAATCTTCAGGCTGAGCAGGATGCCCGGCAGGTAGCCCAGGCCCGGCGGGCAGCGGAACGGGCCAGCCGTGAAAAAGAGGCGCTGGAAGACTTTTGCCGGGATCTTCCAAGCCGCCAGGAGGCCCGGAAGCGTCTGAAAGACCTGTCCGACTATATGGCGGCTTGGGACGCGGCAGTCAAGGCACGCAACGCCCTGGAGCCGGAACCCCAGGAAGAGGACACCCTGCCTGCTTTCCGCGGACTTTCCGCCAGGGATGCCCAGCTGAAAGCGGAAAATGACGCGGCTGCCTACCGGGATTCGGTGGGAAAATTCGCTCTGGTGCTGTGTGTGCTGGGAATTGCGGCGGTAATAGGAGGGCTCTGCCTGGCGGCCTTTGTTCATATGCCCATTCCCGGTCTCGCTCTGGGCGGACTGGGGGCACTGCTTCTGGGTGCCGCGCTGCTGTGCAGCGGAAAGGGCAAAGGAAAGCTGGAAGAGCTGAGCAAAGGCTATGGCACCGCGGATTGGAAACTGTGGCCTGATCTGGCGGACCGGTATGCCGCCCAGCGGATGGAATACGAACAGGCATATGAATCCTGGGTCAGGCGGAAAAACGCGCTGGATGAACGGCTTCAGGCGCTCCAGGATCAACGGCAGATCCTGTGTGAGGGAAAGGAACTGAACGAAATGGAGTCCCTGTGCCGGCAGGTGCTGGAGAGCTGGGACCGTCTGGATGCGGCAGCGGTTCAGGAAACCCAGGCAAAGGAGCACTTGGAAGCGCTGCTTTCCATGGCCCGGTCCTCAGAGCAGACAGCCGAGGATAACATGGACCTGAGCCTGGAGCAGACCCAGAGCAATCTGAAGCAGACGGAACATGACCTGGCAGTGCTTCGGCATGATCTTGGGGTGTGCAGGGGCCGAATGGAAAGTCTGGGAAATCGGGAAGAACTGCAGCGGCAGCTGCAGGAGGTCCGCAGCCGGGTATCCGCTCTGGAAAAAGTCTATGATGCGCTGAATCTTGCCCAGAAAACTTTGACGGAGGCAACGAATGAATTGCAGCGCCGGTTTGCGCCCCGAATTTCTCAGTTGGCAGGATCCTATATGGAAGCCATGACCGGCGGCAGATACAGCAAGCTCACGCTGACAGAAAATCTGACGCTGCTGACGGCTGCCCATGGAGAAGATGTCCTCCGGGATGCCATGTGGCGTAGCGATGGAACCATGGATCAGCTGTATTTTTCCGCCCGCCTTGCAGTGGCGGAAATCCTGATGCCCAAGGCACCGGTGATTCTGGATGATGCCCTGGTCCGTTTTGACGACCGCAGGCACCGCGGGGCTATGGAGCTGCTGGAAAAGCAGGGGCAGAAAAAACAAATTCTGTTGTTTACCTGTCAGGGCCGGGAAGAGGCGGCGCTTTCAAAAAACCGCAGCCATTGAGTTCCGGGTAAAGTCCCACACAACCGCAGACCCCCAGTTCCGGCAGCCTGGCTGTAAGCGCCGACAGATCTTCACCGGTACGCCATAGGGCAAACTGCACACGATCTTTGAGAATTGTCTCTGCCCGGTAGTGACAGAGCAGAACCCTGTCCGGGAACCCGCCGGTACCTGTTTCGGACGTTTCGGTGCTGCTGCATCCCCCGGCGGTCAGCGTCAGCTTCAGCGCCGATGGTGCCAGATCCAGCCAGATTTGCCTGCCCTGCCAGGGCGCAAGGGCCTCTTCCGGAATGACATCCGGCGGAATTGGCGGCAGAAAAACCGGCCCGGCAGGGCCTGCGTATTCCGGCGGAGCAGCTATGGGACTGGAAAGGGCCGCGCCAAGCTCCTGCACAAATTCTGCCAGTCCCGTTTGCTCCTTTCGCTGAAAATCCAGCAGGACGGCGGGGCAGCCGGATGCGATGGAAGAAAGACGCTCAATCAACTGACTGCTTTTCTCCTTCGAAAAGGGTGTGCGGTCGGTGAGAACCGGCAGGCATTCCGGGGGCAGGAATTCGGGCATGCCGTTTTCTTCGAATGGGCAGAACAGAAAGGCTTTGCGAAGCCCTTCCGGAAGCGCCTGCTCCGGTGCCATGGCCAGGTATACGGAAAAATCCATGGACAAAACCTCCTCCCCGTGCTATAATGAAAGGCCGAATCGGGGGAACCTCCTCCAATTCTATGAACAAAGGAGACAGCCTATGCCCCTTTCTTTTTTGCCCCGGGTTCTGACCCGGTCGCTTACCGATCTGACCCCGGAGTATTTGCTGGGGAAAGGCATTCGCCTTTTGATGATGGATTTTGACAACACCATCGTCCCCTATACAACAGACGTGCCCACCGAAAAAATGGCTGCCTGGTTGGAAGAAATGAATGCGTCTCCCGTGAAAATAGCCATCGTCTCCAACAGCAAAAACGAACGTCTGATCCGGTTCTGTAAAACCTATTCTCTGGATTACATTATGCGTGCCCACAAGCCATCGGCAAAAGGGCTCCGGGAATGCATGGCCCGGTTTGGGTTCCGGCCTAAGGAGGCTGCCATTGTGGGAGATCAGATTTTTACGGATACACTGGCGGGAAACCTGGCAGGCGTTATGCCGATTCTGGTGGATGCCATTGACAATCATACCATCTGGCTGAAAGCCAGACATGTTTTGGAGCTGCCCTTTCTTTTCGCAGCCAGAAAAAGGAGAATGGAAAGATGAAAAACTTAGAGAAGTTCCTGTCCATACTGGATGGGGAAGTGGATGGCCTGCTTCTGACCTCCCGCTACAGCCGTCACTACGGTGCCGAGTTCGATATTGCCGAGGGTATGGCGGTGGTCAGCAAAAAGGGCTGCCGGTATTTCACCGACAGCCGGTATATTGAGTCCGCCCAGAAGAATATCCGGGATTTTGAGGTTCTGGATGTCCAGGGCGCGCGGAACTATCCCAAGTGTATCAACGAAGCCATTGCGGATTTTGGCATCACCACCCTGGGCTTTGAGGAGAACTATCTGACCGTTGCGGAGTTCCGGGATTTGGAGCAGAATCTCCATGCCGGACTGGTGCCCTATAATGCGCGGATCAACGGATTCCGGGGCGTCAAGGAGCCCTGGGAGATCCAGCGGATGCGTAAGGCCCAGGAAATTGCCGACAGGGCATTCCTGGAAACGCTGCCCGTTATCAAGGCCGGCATGACCGAGCTGGAGCTTCAGGCGGAGCTCATCTACCGGATGTATAAAAACGGTGCCCAGGGTTTGTCCTTTGATCCCATTGTGGTTTCCGGCCCCAACAGCAGTATGCCCCACGGCGTGGCAGGGGATCGGGTGATCCGGGAAGGCGACTTTGTTACCATGGATTTCGGCGTTCTCTATCAGGGCTACTGCTCCGATACCACCCGTACCGTTGCGGTGGGCTACGCCACGGAGGAAATGAAAAAGGTCTACAATGTGGTCCTTCAGGCCCAGCTGGCGGGCATTGCGGCCACCAGAGCCGGGGCAACCGGTGAAGAAATTGACGGCGCTGCCCGGAATGTCATTGTGGACGCGGGCTACGGCGAATACTTCGGTCACAGCTATGGCCACAGCCTGGGGCTGGAAATTCACGAGGCTCCCAATCTGAGCTTCCGCAACCCCGATCCTATTCCCGCAGGCGCGGTTTGCTCTGCCGAACCCGGCATCTATCTGCCCGGGAAGTTCGGCGTGCGTATTGAGGATGTGACGATTGTCGGGCCGGATGGCTGCGAAGACATTACCAATTTGCCCAAAGATTTGCTGATTCTCTAAAAAAATTCTTTCCCCCTCTTGCAAAATAGCGGATTTTAG
>JAXEMQ010000097.1:0-9789 GCA_034099845.1 Faecousia sp. | reverse complement strand
GGGTTTTCGGTTGCGTAGGGCAGGCTCTTGGGCTGGTTGTAGGCAATATCGGAAACGCCGAAGTACTTCAGCACTTCGAACAGGGCCTTGCCGCAGTGGGCAAATGCCACGGCGCCATGATGGGGATAACGCTTCTGGATCAGGACATGACGGTAGAAGCGGCCCATCTCATTGATGGCAAAGATGCCGATGCCGCCGAAGGAGCGGGTCGCAACGGGCAGGACCTCACCTTCCGCGATGTAGGAGCGGAGGTTGCCTTCGCTGTCACACTGCAGACGGTAGAAGGTGATGTCGGAAGCGGCGATGTCGCCTTCCAGCGTGCCGCGGGTGAAATCGGGATCGCTGCCGGCGGGCTCCAGCAGACGGTGCTGAATCAGCTGATACTTGACGCCGCAGCCGCCGCACATCTTGCAGCTGGGGGTGTTGCCGCAGTGGAAGCCCATGAAGGTGTCGGTCAGCTTGTAATCAAACTTGCCGGCGATGTCTTCGTCATAGATGTACTGAGGCACGGAGTTGTTGATGTCCAGCAGGGTCACGGCATCGCCAGTGATGCAGGCACCGATGTACTCACTCAGCGCACCGTAGATGTCCACTTCGCAGGCAACGGGAATGCCCCGGGAAGCCAGACGGGAATTTACATAGCAGGGCTCAAAGCCGAACTGTTCGGGGAATGCGGGCCAGCACTTGTCGGCAAAGGCAACATACTTGCGGTCGCCCTTGTGGCCGTCTGCCCAGTCAAGCAGAGTCAGCTCGAACTGAGCCATACGCTCCAGCATGTCGGGGTAGATGGAGCCGTTCATTTCCTTCTGCATATCGGCAACCACTTCCGCGATGCGCTTGTCGCCGGCGTGGGCCTTGTAGGAAACCAGCAGATCCAGCTCGGAGTTCTCCTCAACCTCAACACCCAGCTCGTACAGACCCTTGATGGGTGCGTTGCAGGCAAAGAAGTCCTGGGGACGGGGACCAAAGGTGATGATCTTCAGATTCTTCACACCGATGATGGCCCGGGCAATGGGAACGAACTCCTTGATCATTCTGGCGCAGTCCTCGGCAGTGCCAACGGGATACTCGGGGATGTAGGCCTTCAGATGACGCATACCCAGGTTGTAGGAGCAGTTCAGCATGCCGCAGTAAGCGTCGCCGCGGCCATTGATCATATCGCCGTCACCTTCCGCGGCAGCGATGCACATTGCGGGACCATGGAACTTCTTGACCAGCAGGGTCTCGGGGGTTTCGGGACCGAAGTTGCCCAGGAAAACCACCAGGGCGTTGACACCGTGCTCACGGACATCTGCCAGAGCCTTGGTTACGTCAGCCTCGTTCTCAACGGTGATGGGGCACTCGTACAGGCCTTCGCCGAAAGCCTTTACGATGTTCTGACGGCGCTGGGTGGACAGCGCAATGGGGAAGCAGTCACGGGATACGGCAATAATGCCAAGCTTAACTTCAGGAATATTCATGGTGCATTTCTCCTTTTATTATAATATTATTGTATCGGGCTCTCAGGGAAACGCCCGTACTTTACGAAATCAGATGGAATCCGCAATATCCAGGTTGACGCCTTCCAGACGGACGGCAGCACCCTGCTTGGCCTCGCTGGACTCCGCATGGGCCAGGAGCCACTTGTTTCTAGCCCACAACAGCTGATCTTCGCTGGTCTTCGGGGCAATATCGGGCTTATCGGTATTGGTGAGCTTGGGCAGCGCCACCATTACACGGAAGCCCTTGGCAGCGTCCATATGGCAGGGTGCGTAATGCAGGGTGGTGGCATATACCTCAACCAAAGTACCGGCAGGAGCCCAGAATGCCTTGACCTTTGCGGTATCCAGCACCCCGTCCACAATATCGGACTGCTTGGCCAGCAGCAGGATAAAGTTTTCCGTGCCCAGGTTGAACTCGGAATCCCGGTGGTACTCCAGGCAGTTCAGCTTGGTATTGTGGCCGTTGCACCAGCCCAGCTGTACAGGCATGCCGCCGTAGCAGTGATCGGCAATCTCCTGCATCTCCGGCAGGTTCTGGAGCAGGGGCTCCTCGGGGACATAGGCAACCGCCTCACCCAGGGGGGTCTTTGCCAGCGCCTCCAGCAAAGCGGCAATGGTGTCCTCCATACCGTCTACGATCTGGCCGTAGGCATGGAACTCAGGATCAAATACGGAATAGATTTTCATGGTATCACTCCTTAACAAGCTCTGCAAACAGGTTCTTGCAGGCAGGATAAATCTGACGGAATTGCTGATAACGCTTCTCATACAGCGCGGCAAGCTCGGGTTCGGGCTCCACCGTAGATGCGACGGAAACCATTTCTCTGCAGACATCGGCTACCGTTGCGTACTCGCCGCAGGCAACCATCGCCAGCATAGCGCCGCCCATACCGGGTCCCTGCTCAGAAGCCGGGCTGTTGAGGGGAATGTTCAGGACATTCGCCATGATTCTCTTCCACAGGGGGCTCTTGGCGCCGCCGCCGCAGATCATGGAAGAGGTCACTTCAATACCAAGGCTTCTGGCTACCTCTACGCTGTCCCGGATGGCGAAAGCCACACCCTCCAGAACCGCCTGGGTCAGATCCGCCCGGGTGGTATCCATGGTCATGCCGATAAAGGTTGCCCGGGCATTGGTATCATTGATGGGGCTGCGTTCTCCCATCAGGTAAGGCAGGAAGAACACATGGTTCTGACCCAGCTTGGCATCACAAATGGGCACCTGCTCGCCGGCGTAGTCAGAGGTCTGATAGATCTCGTCCATCAGCCACTTGTTGCAGCTGGCAGCGGAGAGCATACAGCCCATCAGATGGTAGCCGCCGTCAGCATGGGCGAAAGCGTGGAGGCCGTTGGTGCTGTCCACACCGAACTTGTCGGAGGAAATAAACACCGTGCCGGAAGTGCCCAGGCTGATGTTGCAGCCGCCGTTGCCAACCACACCGGTGCCCACGGCAGCAGCCGCATTGTCTCCCGCGCCGGCGGCAACCACCACGCCCTCCGGCAGGCCCAGCTGTGCAGCGATTTCACTCTTGACACAGCCGATTTTCTCATAGCTCTCAAATAGTTTGGGCATCTGGCTTTCGGTCAGGCCGCACAGGTCCAGCATCTCCCTGGACCAGCACTTGTGCTCCACATCCAGCAACAGCATGCCGGAAGCATCGGAATAATCACAGCTGTGCACCCCGGTGAGAATGTAGTTGATGTAATCCTTGGGCAGCATCAGCTTGGCGATGCGCTGAAAGTTCTCCGGCTCCTCCTCCCGGACCCACAGCACCTTGGGCGCGGTAAACCCGGCAAAGGCGATATTGGCAGTCCGCTGGGACAGGACCTTCTTGCCCACCTCATTGTTCAGGAAATCCACCTGCTTGGCGGTTCGGCCGTCGTTCCACAGGATGGCGGGGCGGATCACATTGTCCTGCGCATCCAGGATGACCAGACCGTGCATCTGGCCGCCGCAGCCGATGCCCTTGACTTCTTTTCCGTCAAAACCGGTCAGCAGCTGGGGAATTCCCTGGAATACAGCCTTTTTCCAGTCTTCGGGAGCCTGCTGGCTCCAGCCGGGATGGGGAAACTCCAGGGGATACTCCTTGGAGACCGTGTTCAGGATGCTGCCTTTTTCGTCCA
Source organism: Faecousia sp. (assembly GCA_034099845.1). Classification (GTDB taxonomy): domain Bacteria; phylum Bacillota; class Clostridia; order Oscillospirales; family Oscillospiraceae; genus Faecousia. Next base: position 6,187 of record JAXEMQ010000097.1, on the reverse strand, counting down.
TCAGCAGGAGCTTGACTGCGGATGTACCCAGATCAACGCCGATATACAAACCCATTAAAATCCCTCCAGATGATAATTTTGAAGTTTTCTTGATGCAAGCATACTCCATCCGGCTGATTTTATCTTTGCTAATCTTGGCTTTTTATTAGACTATTTTGCTGTCTCTTGAAATTTTGGCAGAATCGTCAGTTTCCGGCACTCCGGATTGTATAAGATAGCCAAGGACCGGGGAATTTGGTCCTTATTTATGAAACGCCCCTGAAAATCAGGGGCGTTTGTTGTGATTTCGTTTAGTTTTCGTGGAATGAAAGGTTTTGGAGGTATCGGAGGCTCTGCTCTTCCGTGTAAAATCGCTCCATGGAATGAATGCTGCGCCGTGTCAAAGCATCCTCCCGCAATTGGGCATTTTGGCTGTGAGCAAACTGTTCCGGCGTCATACCACAGTACTGCCGGAAGGCCTTGGTGAAATACCGGTAGTCGGAAAAGCCGGACTCCATGCACACATCCAGCATTTTTGTGTTCCCTGCCGCGATCTGCTGGCAGGCGCTGTTGAAACGGACGGAGGTCACATATTCCTGAAAGGTCTGATTCAGACAGTCCCGGACAAAGTGAGACAGGAAAGATACGGTGCACCCCTCCTCTTTCGCAAAATCCGCCAGACGGATCTTGTGCATGTAGTTCTCGTCCACATACTTCTGCAAACGCAGAAGCCGGGCATTCCGTTTGTCACGGCTGCGGGCCTCATCCATGGATACGCTGTGAGAAGGCATAGCCGTAAAGATATCATGAAAGATCCGGCTGACATGGCCCATGACCTCCATCTCATAGAACCGCTCCCGGCGGAAATAAGCAAGGGCACAGCGGAACAGCCACTTTTTTATGGCCGCGGTATCCATGAATTCGTCAACAATCTGTGCCTCCATAACCAGGTTGTCAATTCCCGGAAACAGCTCCCGGGACACCTGAACGCAAAGGAAGGTACAGCCTCCCTCCACCTTCCGGAATTCATGGGGCATATTGGGTGTGAGCAAAACCACCTGCCCCACCTCCGCGCGAAAGGACTTCTGAAGGGTAATGATCTGCAAAGGATTCTCCAGAACCCAGAGCATTTCCCAATCCGAATGGAAATGCGCCGTCCGGTATTCTACGGTATTCAAAAACAGGCGTATACCCGGAACTTTCCAGCGGCGAATGATTTCCAGTTCTTCCATAACGGATCCCTCCTGCATCTTTATGCTTTAATTATAGAATCTCTTCTACCGGGTGTCAAGGCGTGCCCCGTTCCAGCATTGCGACGAAGTAATGAATGTTTCCCGTATAATTTTTCATAAATCGCAGTTCCCTCTCCTGCCGTCAACTCAAAAAATTGTAAAAACATGTGGAAATATGAATGTTTCCGTTAAAAATATGTTGCAATTTTCAAAAAAAGTTAGAAATATCATTCTGAATGCATAGAATAATTTGAAAATTCACAGTTTTTTCGGATCCTATCCCAAAATGCACAGCGCATTATACACATATTAGGCATCTGATTCTTGTTTGTTTTGTACAAAATGTATGTTTTTCTTGTAGAAGCTATTGACAATCCCGCAAAACCGGATGTAAACTGAAGACAACGCCCGGATAAAATCCAGGGCGAAAATGAAAAGGAGACTGCAATCATGAAAAAGATTCTCGCATCCGTTCTTGCCATTCTGATGATTATCTCTATGGCTGCTTGCGGCGGCAATTCTGCACCTGCCGCTACCCAGGCTCCCGCTGCTACCGAGGCCCCCGCGGCTGAGGCTCCCGCTGCCGAAGCTCCTGCCAGCAAGCTGGTCGGCGTTTCCATGCCCACCAAGGACCTGCAGCGCTGGAACCAGGACGGCTCCAACATGGAAAAGGAACTGAAGGCTGCCGGCTATGAGGTTGACCTGCAGTACGCTGCCAACGACATCCCCACCCAGGTTTCTCAGGTTGAGAACATGATCGCCAACGGCTGCCAGGTTCTGGTGGTCGCCTCCATCGACGGCGACTCTCTGGGCACCGTTCTGGCACAGGCCAAGGAAAAGGGCATCCCCGTTATCGCTTATGACCGTCTGATCATGAACTCCGATGCCGTTACTTACTACGCTACCTTCGACAACTGGCTGGTTGGTGTGAAGCAGGGCGAGTTCATTGAGAACGCTCTGGACCTGAAGAATGCTGACGGCCCCTTCAACATCGAGTTCATCACCGGCGACCCCGGCGACAACAACATCAACTTCTTCTTTGACGGCGCTATGAGCGTCCTGCAGCCCTACCTGGATTCCGGCAAGCTGGTTTGCCCCTCCGGCCAGACCGAGAAGGCTACCGTTGCTACCGCCAACTGGGCAACCGACGCTGCTCAGGCTCGTTTTGAGGCCATCCTGGGCTCCTACTACGCTGACGGCACTCAGCTGGATGCAGTTCTGTGCTCCAACGACTCCACCTCCCTGGGCGTCCAGAACGCTCTGGCAGCTCTGTACACCGGCAAGTACCCCGTGCTGACCGGTCAGGACTGCGACATCCTGTCCACCAAGTCCATGCTGGCCGGTACTCAGGCTATGTCCATCTTTAAGGATACCCGTACCCTGGCCTCCAAGGTTGTTGAGATGGTTGACGCCATCATGAAGGGTGCTGAGCCCCCCATCAACGACACCAAGACCTACGACAACGGCACCGGCGTTATCCCCTCCTTCCTGTGCGAGCCCGTTGCCTGCACTCCCGACATGATTCAGAGCCTGCTGGTTGACTCCGGTTACTACTCTGAGGCTGATCTGAAGTAATCTCCAACCGTAAATCGTAGAATAACCATTCGTTGGGCAAGGTGCGTATGCGCCTTGCCCAACATCCAAAATAGAACTGTTACGGAGGCGATAACTTGTCAGATATTATCCTCGAAATGAAAAATATCACCAAGGAATTCCCCGGCGTCAAAGCGCTGGATGACGTGAACCTGGTGGTAAAGCGCGGCACCATCCACGCACTGGTCGGTGAGAACGGCGCAGGTAAATCCACGCTGATGAAGGTTCTCAGCGGCATTTATCCCTATGGTTCCTACACCGGTGATATCGTTTACAACGGCGAAGTATGTAAATTCTCCAAAATCAAAGACAGCGAAGGTCTGGGTATCGTCATCATTCATCAGGAGCTTGCTCTAGTCCCCCAGATGTCCATTGGTGAGAATATGTTCCTTGGCAATGAGAAAGGCAAGTCTTTCGCCATCGACTGGACAAACACCTATGCGGAAGCCAACAAGTATCTGCGTCAGGTGGGCCTCAGCGAATCCTCCCGTACCCTGATCAAGGATATTGGCGTGGGCAAACAGCAGCTGGTGGAAATCGCCAAAGCCCTGTCCAAGAACGCAAAGCTGCTGATTCTGGACGAGCCTACCTCCTCTCTGAACGAGAAGGACTCCCAGGCCCTGCTGGACCTGCTGCTCAGCTTTAAGGAGCAGGGGCTTACATCCATTATTATTTCTCACAAACTGAACGAAGTATCCTATGTGGCCGATGACATTACCGTCATCCGGGACGGCCACACCATCGAAACCCTGCACAAGGGTGTGGATGAGATCAACGAAGATCGGATCATCCGCGGCATGGTTGGACGTGAGATCGCGGACCGTTTCCCCAAGCGTCCCGGTGTTGAAATCGGAGAAGTATCTCTGGAAATCAAAAACTGGAATGTCTATCATCCCCAGTACACCGATAAAAAGGTGGTGGATGACGTTTCTCTGTATGTCCGGAAGGGCGAGGTGCTGGGCATCTCCGGCCTAATGGGCGCCGGCAGAACCGAGCTGGCCATGAGCGTGTTCGGCCGCAGCTATGGCACCAATATTTCCGGTCAGCTGTTTATCCATGGCAAAGAGGTGCACCTCCACTCGGTGAAAGATGCCATCCATCATAAGCTTGCGTATGTAACGGAAGACAGAAAGGGCAGCGGCCTGATTCTGTCCAATCCCATTCGTGTGAACACTTCTCTGTCGAACCTGCCCGGTGTTTCCACCCGGGGTGTCATCGATGGGGACAAGGAATATGCCGTTGCAGTGGATTACAAGGAGAAGCTGCATACCAAGTGCCCCACGGTGGAGCAGAATGTCGGCAATCTGTCCGGCGGCAACCAGCAGAAGGTTCTGTTGGCTAAGTGGATGTTCGCAGAGCCGGATATCCTGATTCTGGACGAGCCTACCCGCGGCATCGACGTGGGCGCAAAGTATGAAATCTACTGCATCATCAATCAGCTGGTTGCAGAGGGCAAATCCGTTATCATCATTTCCTCCGAGCTGCCCGAGATCCTGGGCATGAGTGACCGGATCTATGTGCTCAACGAGGGCCGCATTGTAGGCGAGTTTGACGGTAAGGAAGCTACCCAGGAGAAGATCATGGGTGCCATCCTCAGCAACAACAAGTAAAGGAGAAACGGCATATGAATAAGAAAAAAGCATTGGACTTTGTCCAGAAATACACCATGATCCTGATTCTGGTGCTGGTGACTGCTTTCTTCAGCATTAAGACCGGCGGTAAGCTGCTTCTGCCCCAGAACATCACCAACCTTTTCTCTCAGAACGCCTATGTGTTCGTGCTGGCAACCGGTATGCTGCTGTGCATCCTGACCGGCGGTAACATCGACCTGTCCGTTGGTTCCGTTGTCTGCTTCGTCGGTGCCATCGGCGCCGTTCTCATGAGCAAGGGAACCCCCATGGGCGTTGCCATTCTGGCTATGCTGGCCATTGGTCTTGCCATCGGCGCATGGCAGGCCTTCTGGATTGCTTTCGTCCATGTTCCTCCCTTTATCACAACTTTGGCCGGCATGCTGGTGTTCCGCGGCCTGTCCAACGTGGTCCTGCAGGGCAAAACCCTGGCTGTTACCAATGAAACCTTCGTCCGACTGTTCGGCGGCGGTGCAAACTGCTATATTCCCGATGTCTTTGGCGGACAGGGGCTGAATATTCTGACTCTGGTTGTGGGCGGCGTTGCCATCGTTGCTTATCTCGCACTCACCTTTACCGGAAGAGCCAACAGATTGAAGAAGGGCTATGAGGTCGAGTCTCTGACTTCCACCGTAATTAAGGCCATTGTGATCGCTGCCGTCATTGCCTTCTTTGCCGTCAAGCTGGCACAGTACAAGGGCCTGCCCACCGCTCTCATTTGGGTCGTCCTGATCATCGCAATTTACACCTACATTACCTCCAAGACCGTTATCGGCCGTCACTTCTACGCTGTGGGCGGCAACGAACTGGCTACCAAGCTGTCCGGCATCAACACCAAGAACGTTTACTTCATTGCCTATGCCAACATGGGTCTGCTGGCAGCCTTTGCCGGTATGCTGACCATCGCCCGTCTGACCTCCGCACAGCCCACCTATGGTCAGAACTATGAAATGGATGCCATCGGCTCCTGCTTCATCGGCGGCGCTTCTGCCTACGGTGGTGTTGGCACCGTTCCCGGCGTTATCATCGGCGCAATTCTGATGGGCGTTATCAACATCGGTATGTCCATTATGGGCGTGGACGCCAACTATCAGAAGGTTGTCAAGGGCCTGGTTCTGCTGGCAGCCGTTATTTTCGACGTGGTTTCCAAGAAGAACAAGAGCTGATTCCTGTCGGAACGCCTTTGCTTTTCCCTCCCCCGGACAGCAGTCCGGGGGAATTTTCTTTCGGTTCTCATTGCATCCGCGGAAACAATCGGTTATAATAATAAGAAAACGAAACTGAGGTCTTGTTATGGATTACGCGGTTCTCATACCCGATTATATGGACTATTATCTGGATGGGTTTAAGAAAACCCAATACCCTGCCTGCTTTGAACACTACTGCCAGCATACGCAGGAACTGTTCCGGCAGATGGAGCGGCAGGATCCCGAACGTTGCGCCGAAGAACTGGTGGACTGGATAGATGCCCATCCCGGCCGGTTCTTCCGCAAGCGCCGTATGGCTGACCGCCAGATCCTGATGCTGCAATACACCGCTCCTGCCGCTATCAAAATGGGGCACGCGGACTTTGCTCAGGCTCTGAGTCGCATCTGGAAAAAACGTCACCCGGATTTTCCTTTCCGGGTGGGCACCTATGAAGAACTCTATGAGGGCTTTAACAATACCATTATGGGTTTTCAGCTTCCCGGAAAAGATTAAGGCAACACCGCACAATGGAAACTGCGAGCTTCAGCGGATCTTTTGGCCCAATCG
>JAXEMQ010000096.1:0-6374 GCA_034099845.1 Faecousia sp. | reverse complement strand
CTGATCTTCGACAACGACGTTCGGTTCCTGAACCAGTTCTGAGGAGGCATAGAAAATGAAACTGAACAGAAAATGGATCAATGAAGAATTCGTGGACCTGAGCCAGGTTTCCGATAAGGAATTTGTAGAGACCCTCACCGTTTTCGGCCAGAAGGTGGAAACCTGGGAGCGGATGGACGCGGAAATCCGGAACGTGGTGGTAGGCAGGGTTCTGTCCATGGTGCGCCATCCCAACTCGGACCATATGTTCATCTGTCAGGTGGACGTGGGTCGGGAAGAACCTGTACAGATCGTCACCGGCGCCCAGAACGTCCACGAGGGAGACCTGGTGCCCGTCGCACTGCACAATTCCTATTTGCCCGGCGGTGTGCATATCACCAAGGGCAAGCTCAGAGGGGAAGTGTCCAACGGCATGCTGTGCTCCTTCGCGGAGCTGGGCCTGACCCAGAACGACCTGCCCGGCGTGTATGCCGACGGCATCTGGATTCTGGAGCCCGATGCCGGTAAGCCCGGCGATGACATCAACCCCATCATCGGCAACGACGATACCGTGGTGGATTTTGAAATCACCAACAACCGGCCCGACTGCTATTCCATCATCGGACTGGCCCGGGAGACCGCGGCGGCCTTCGGCAAGACCATGAAACACCACGAGCCTGTGGTCCGGGGCTCCGATGCAGGCTCCATCTTTGAGCATCTGGATGTAGAGGTGCCCGCCGAGAAGCTGTGTAACCGCTACACCTCCCGGATGGTTGCCAACGTGAAAATCGGCCCCAGCCCCAAGTGGATGCGCTCCCGTCTCCGGGCCAACGGTGTGCGGCCCATCAACAACATTGTGGACATCACCAACTACGTCATGCTGGAGTACGGCCAGCCCATGCACGCCTTTGACTACCGCTATGTTTCCTCCGGCAAGATTGTTGTCCGGGAGGCGGAGGAAGGCGAGACCATGACCACGCTGGAGGGCACCCAGCGGGTTTTGACACCCGGTATGCTGGTGATTGCCGACGAGACAAAGCCCATAGGCCTTGCGGGTATTATGGGCGGCTTGAATTCCGAAATCCGGGAGGATACCACCATGGTGGTGTTTGAGTCCGCCAACTTCGACGGCACCTCCATCCGGCAGACCGCCCTGGCGCTGGGTATGCGTACCGAGGCCTCCGGCAAGTTTGAAAAGCATCTGGATCCCATGCTCACCGTTCCTGCCGTGCAGCGTGCCTGCGAACTGGTGGAAATGCTGGGCTGCGGCGATGTGCTGGACGGCATGATCGATGTGATCAACTATGTTCCCCAGCCCAGAACCATCAAGCTGGAGCCGGAAAAGATCAACCACCTGCTGGGCACCCGCATCTCCCGGGAGGACATGGTAAAGTACCTGAACCTGCTGGAAATCCCTGTGGAGGGCGATGACATTCTGGTGCCCTCCTTCCGGCCCGATCTGATCCGTATGGCGGACATTGCCGAGGAAGTGGGCCGCTCCTACGGCTACAACGAAATTCCCACCACCGAGTTCAAGACCTCTACCCAGGGCGGCTACTCCCGGGAGATGAAGCTGGAAACCAAGGCAGGTACCCTGTGCCGGGCCATGGGCTACAGCGAGATCATCACCTATTCCTTCGTTTCTCCTGCGGTATTCGACCAGATTCGGGTTCCCGCCGACAGCGCGCTGCGCAACGTGCTGAAAATCCAGAACCCCCTGGGTGAGGATACCTCCATCATGCGGACCATCGCCCTGCCCTCCATGCTGGAGATTCTGGGCCGGAACAATGCCTATCATAACAAGGCCGCCAAGCTCTACGAGGTTGCCAAGGTCTACCTGCCCCAGGAGGGAGAAAAGCTGCCCCGGGAGCCCAAAATGCTGATGCTGGGCACCTACGGCGCCGGTGAGACCTTCTTCACCCTGAAGGGGGAGCTGGAAGGCATCTTCCAGGGCCTGCGGATGAAGAAGGTGGAATACACCGCCGAGAAGAATAACCCCAGCTATCATCCCGGCCGCTGCGCCAGACTGAGCGTGGAGGGTGTGGACATCGGTGTTATGGGCCAGGTGCACCCCCTGGTTGCCAAAAATTACGGCATTGACAGCGAGGTCTTCTGCGCCGAGCTGAATTTCACCGAAATGCTGAACCGGATGCTGCCCGATGCCACCTATGTGCAGCTTCCCAAGTATCCCGCCGTCAGCCGTGATCTGGCACTGGTGTGCGACGAGGCCGTCACCGTGGCGGAAGCCGAAAAGGTCATTGCCGGGGCAGCCGGAAAGCTGCTGCGGGATGTCCGGCTCTTCGATATTTACCGGGGCGTGGGCGTTCCCGCCGGTAAGAAGAGCATGGCCTTCTCTCTGGAGCTCCGTGCCGACGACCGGACGCTCACCGATGCCGATTCTGAAGGCGTCATCCAGAAGGTTCTGGAGGCTCTGGCTGAAAAGCTGAACGCCACCCTGCGCTGACCGGTTATGAAGAATCCCCCCTGCCGCATATCCTTGCGGCAGGGGGGATTTTGATGCTGATCGATCGGGAAGTAACCATTGGCAATCAGAGTGTGGGCCGGGTGCAGGTCCGCAGACAGGGACTTTATTACGTATTCCGGTGCCGGTGCAGCCTCAGCGGGCAGACCCTTTGGTATCTGGAAGCGGCCTGCGGAGAGAAACGGGAAAACCTGGGTGTGCTGGTACCCATAGACGGCGTGTTTGGGTTGGATACCCGCCGGCCGGTGAAAAATCTGGGGGAGGGGAAAATCCGGTTCGAGCTGCGGCCAAAGCGTGACCGGCCCGGAACCCGTTTTGCTCCCATCTATCCGGACGAACCCTTTGCCTACATTCAGCAGCTGAAGAATGCCTTTCTGGAAACCCGGAACGGGCAGATCGGCGCCGCCTGGGAAGATGGGAAGTAATCTCCTTTGTTTGGACAACATGGTAAGAAGGTCCGGAAAAGAATGTGGAAAATCTGTTGCTTTTTACCGGAAGGGATGATAAAATATCCGGGATGGATGGTATGCCGCGGAACAAACGGCATCCATCGGACTTCGTCAGAAAAAGCGGTTTGCTGCCCTCCGGGCGGCGGCTTCTTTCTTTTGGCAGATACTACCAGGGAGGGGGCTAGCCAATTATGGATTCGGAATACATAATTGAGATGCTCAACATCAGAAAAGAGTTTCCCGGCATTGTGGCCAACGATGACATTACCCTGCGGCTGAAGCGGGGCGAAATTCATGCGCTGCTGGGCGAAAACGGCGCTGGAAAATCCACGCTGATGAGCGTGCTGTTTGGTCTTTATCAGCCGGAAGCGGGCGAAATCAGGAAAAACGGCCAGGTTGTCCACATCAACAATCCCAACGACGCCACCGCGCTGAAAATCGGCATGGTTCATCAGCACTTCAAGCTGGTGGAGGTGTTTACGGTTCTGGATAACATCATTCTGGGGGCCGAGGATACCAAAATGGGTTTCCTGCAGAAAAAGGCTGCCCGGGAAAAGGTCCAGGCACTGTCCGACAAATACGGTCTGTCCGTTGATCTGGACGCCAAGGTGGAGGACATTACCGTTGGTATGCAGCAGCGCACCGAGATTCTGAAAATGCTGTACCGGGACAATGAAATCCTGATCTTCGATGAGCCCACCGCCGTGCTGACACCCCAGGAAATCGACGAGCTGATGGAGATCATGCGGGGCTTTGCCAGGGAAGGCAAGTCCATCCTCTTTATCACCCACAAGCTCAACGAGATCATGGCTGTCTCCGACCGGGTTTCCGTTCTGCGGAAGGGCAAATACATCGGGACCGTGGAAACCAAAAACACCACCAAGCAGGAATTGTCTGCCATGATGGTGGGCCGTCCCGTGCAGCTGGAAATCCAGAAGGCACCCGCCAAACCCGGAGATGTGATTCTGGATGTACAGAATATGACCGTTGCGTCCAGGCTTCACAGGAACAACGCGGTAAAGGATGTCTCCTTCCAGGTTCGCTCCGGAGAGATTGTCTGTATCGCCGGCATCGATGGCAACGGTCAGACAGAGCTGGTCTACGGCCTGTCCGGCCTGGAAAAGACCACCGGCGGGAGAATCACCCTCTGCGGGGAGGATATCACCCATGCCAGCATCAAAAAGCGCAATCAAAGCGGCCTGAGCCACATTCCGGAGGACAGGCATAAGCATGGCCTGGTGCTGGACGATACTCTGGAAAACAATATGGTGCTGCAGAATTATTTTGACCCCCGGTTCCAGAAAATGGGATTTATCAACCGGTCGGCGGTCCGGCAGTACGCGGAAAGGATTATTGAGCAGTACGATGTCCGCTCCGGTCAGGGCCCTGTGACCGTTGCCCGCAGTATGTCCGGCGGCAACCAGCAGAAGGCCATCATCGGCCGTGAGATTGACCGGGATACGCCCCTGTTGATTGCGGTTCAGCCCACCCGGGGCCTGGACGTAGGCGCCATTGAGTATATCCATGGTCAGCTGGTGGCGCAGCGGGATGCCGGTAAGGCAGTGCTGCTGGTCTCCCTGGAACTGGAAGAGGTTATGAATCTGTCTGACCGGATCCTTGTCATGTACGAGGGTGAAATCGTGGGTGAGCTGGATCCCAGGCAGACCACCGTTCAGGAACTGGGCCTCTATATGGCCGGTGCCAAGCGGAATACAAATGCGGAGAAAGGAGATGCCTGACCATGAAGCAGTCCATTGAAACGCTGTGGAACAAAGACGCCACCAAAACGGTTCTGGCATCTCTGCTGTCCATTCTGATCGGCCTTCTGATTGGTTCCCTGGTGGTAATCATTGTGGGCCTGACGAAGAGCTCCATTCCCAATTCCGGCATCTGGGACGGCATTCGCCTGGTATTTGCCGGTATCTTCTCCACCGGCCGAAACGGGGCGGGTCAGCTGACCTGGGGCTACAACGCCCAGAATCTGGGCAATATGCTTTTCCGGGCCACCCCTCTGATTATGACCGGCCTTTCCGTGGCCGTTGCCTACAAGACGGGTCTGTTTAACATCGGTGCTCCCGGCCAGTATCTCATGGGCACGCTGGCCACCCTGATGATTGCGCTGGGAATCCCCAGCACGGCCGTTCCTGCCTGGTTCATCTGGATTCTGGCCTTTTTGGGCGGCATTCTGGCAGGTGCTTTGTGGGGCGCGATTCCCGGTGCGCTGAAGGCATTTCTGAACATCAACGAGGTTCTGGCCTGCATTATGACCAACTGGCTGGCAGCCAATATTGTCACCTGGGCCTTCGATGTGAGCAATTTCAAAAACGTGGTGGAAAACACCAAAAGCGGCTACATTTACAAGACCACCTTCAACGGAGTGGCCAACCCCAAGCTGTTTATGGACAAGCTGTTCCCCGGATCCCAGGCAAACGGGGGCTTCCTGATCGCCATTGTGATCGCCATTGGCGTGTATATCCTCATCAATAAGACGACCCTGGGATATGAGCTGAAGGCCTGCGGCTCCAATCGTCACGCGGCCCGCTATGCCGGTATCAACGACAAGCGCAACATCATGCTCTCCATGGCCATTGCCGGTGGACTGGCTGCCGGCGGTGCGGCCCTCTACTGGCTTTCCGGCAATACGGAATTCTATTGGTCTACCTATCAGTCCTTGCCCGCGGAGGGCTTCAACGGAATCCCTGTGGCGCTGCTTGCCGCCAACAATCCCATCGGTGTCATTTTCACGGCTGCCTTTATGGCAATGCTGAAGATCGTGGGAACCCAGCTCACCGGCTTTACCGCCTACAATGAGTATATCACCGATGTGATCATCTCCGTCATTGTCTACCTCAGCGCGTTCTCTCTGGTGATCCGCACCCTGATCACCGGCAAGCCCCGCAGCGGCGAGACCAACGCCAACGCGGAGCCTCCCATGAATGATCCCCAAAACACCAAAGAAGGAGGCGAGCAGGCATGAGTTTTCTGATTCAGCAGACCCTTCTGTACGCGGTTCCCCTGATGGTGGTCGCCCTTGCCGGCGTCTTTGCCGAGCGCAGCGGTATCATCAACCTGGCACTGGAAGGTATTATGATCTTCGGCGCCTTCATCGGCGTGCTGTTTGTCCGCTCCGTGCAGAGCCTTGATGTGTTCACCGCAGCCGCCAAAAGCGGCGACTGGCTGACGCTGCAGGGCTTGGAGCTTCTGGCAATGCTGGCCTCCGCCGCCATGGGCGCGGTATTCTCCCTGCTTCTGAGCTTTGCCTCCATCAACCTGAAGGCCGACCAGACCGTGGGCGGCACCGCCCTGAACATGATGGCTCCCGCGCTGGTGCTGTTCCTTGTGCGTATCCTCGCCAATCAGAACACCCTGCAGATGACCACCGGCGACGCGGCTTCCTGGTTCATGATCAAGAAATCCACCTTCGGCATCAGGAAGAATGTGGACATCGGCTTCCTGGGCGAAAC
>JAXEMQ010000069.1:0-16029 GCA_034099845.1 Faecousia sp. | reverse complement strand
GGGCCCCTCGACCGGTAGGCTCAGCGAAAAATTGGGATTTGTGGGGGTGAGATCCTGCGCCCGCAGGCGCCTTGGCTCTCCCTTTGGGAGAGCTGTCAGCGAAGCTGACTGAGAGGGTGTACCACGCCTCTTTTCCCCTCTCAGTCACGGCATACGCCGTGACAGCTCCCCCAGAGGGGGAGCCAAGGGTGCAGCCTGGTACCGCCCCACATCCGCCCCCTTCGGGGGCACCTTCTCCCAGGAGAAGGCTCCTTTACAACTCCCACTTTGCAGAACCGGCAGCCGCCCATCCTGCCTGCCGTCCGTTCACAATTTCGTATTGAAATGATTTTGGGATTATGTTAGTATTATCTTGAATACGACTGGGAGGAACATTATGGAGGACGACAGAATCAAAGCGCGCATCGGCACCAACATCGCCGAGCGCCGGAAACGCGCCGGCCTGACCCAGGCGGGACTTGCGGAACGGCTCAACTATTCCGATAAAGCCATCTCCAAATGGGAGCGGGGAGAATCGGTCCCCGACGTGCTGACCATGATGCAGCTGGCGGAGCTTTTCGGTGTCCGGGTGGACGATCTGCTTCAGGACCCCGCCCTGTCCGGCAGCCTTTTGGCGGAAGAACCAAAGAAACCCCTGGCCAGCAAACGGGTGATTCAGGCTCTGTCTTCCACCCTTGTGTGGTTTGTGGCGCTGTTTTTCTTTGTGGTTATCTCCTCTTTCGGCATTCCCTCCAGCTGGGTGGCCTTCTTTTACGCCGTCCCGGCCAATGCCATTGTTTTGCTCTGTCTGCGCTCCGCCTGGCACAACTACAGCTGGAACAAGGCGCTGATCTCCCTGATTGTCTGGGGCAGCCTTGCCGCCATCTATGTATCCCTGCAGGTATTTCTGAGCGCCAACGTATGGAAGGTGTTTCTGCTGGGCATTCCGGGCCAGATCGCCATTTTCCTCTGGTTCCGGATGTTCCAATCCAAGGAAGAAAGGTCGGAAGAAACAGATGGTGAATAAAAAAGAGCTGCGCAGCCGGATCCGGCAGCAGAAGCGGGCCATGACCGAGGGCGAAATTGAAGAAAAGAGCCGGATCCTGGGAGAAAAGTTCCGTGCCTGCCCCGCCTATCAGCAGGCCCAAACCATTTACGGCTATCTTCCCTACAACCAGGAGGTCCGCACCGTACCCATGCTGGAGCAGGCTCTTGCCGACGGGAAACGGGTGGCCGTGCCCAAGGTTTACGGGGAGGAAATGAAGTTCATTTACCTGACCGATCTGAGCCAGGTTTCCGCCGGCTATGCCGGGATCCCGGAGCCCATCTCCGACGGGCCCGTAGCCGATGACGAAACCGCCCTGGTGCTGATGCCCGGACTGGTGTTTGATCCCCAGGGCCACCGCATCGGCTATGGCGGCGGCTTTTACGACAAATTCCTCTCCCGGGAGCCCCGGCATCCCACCGTGGCCCTGTGCTACGATTTTCAGATGGTTGACCAGCTGGAAACGGAGCGCTTTGATATTCCCGTGGATCTGGTGCTTTGGGCGTAAAAAGGAGAAATCATGGAAGCAATTGTATGGATTGTCACCGCGGCGGTGGTTTTCGCCCTCTGCCGCCTGGTTGACAAAGGATTTCAGAAACTGTTCCGCAACAAAGCAGAGCACCTGTCCGGACTGGCCGTCCGGGTCAACAAGCGCTACGGCGTGTTCGGCATCATCTTAAGCGCCATCGGCATTGCCGCCATGGTCTCCGGCTCCGGGTCGGACAAGGTCCTGCTCTGGGGCGGCCTGATTGTGCTGGTTCTGGGGGTCTCCTTCGCGGTGTACTACCTGAGCTTCGGAATCTTTTACGGAGAGGACAGCTTTCTTGTCTCCTCCCTGGGCAGGAAAAGCGATTCCTACCGCTACAGCGACATTGTGGGGCAGAAGCTCTACCTGATCACCGGCGGCAACGTTGTGGTGGAGCTGCAAATGAGCAGCGGCAAAACCGTCTCCCTCCAGTCCACCATGGACGGTGTGTACCCCTTCCTGGACGCCGCGTTTTCCGGCTGGTGCCGTCAGAAGGGCCTTGCGGAGGACCAGTGTGATTTTCACGACCCCGGCAAGAGCTGGTGGTTCCCCCACGAAGAAAGCTGAGGAAGCCCATGCACATACCAAAAGGAACCACCGCGGAGCTGGAGCTGACCACCTTTCGGGAGGCGCTGGCTGCCGCCAACACCCCGAATCCCGACTACGACACCCAAAAATGGATCTACGCGCCCAACTTCTATTCGGAATACCGGTACATTCTGGGCACCCGGGGGGAAAAGCCCCTCATCTGCATCGGCATCAATCCCTCCACCGCCCAGCCGGATCACCTGGACAACACCCTGAAATCCGTCCAGCGGATCGCCCTGGGCAACGGGTTTGACAGCTTTCTCATGTTCAACGTCTATGCCCAGCGGGCAACGGACCCCAACGCCATGGAAAAGGTGTGCAATCCCATGCTGCACCGGGAGAATATGGAGGCTTTCTCCTATGTGCTGTCCCTGTCCAAATCCCCTGCCGTGTGGGCCGCCTGGGGCTCCGTCATTGAAAAGCGCCCCTATCTGCGGGCCTGTCTGCAGGATTTGCTGGCCATCGGAAAAGACCGGGGCGCAAGCTGGTACTGCGCCGGGGCCATCACCAAAAAAGGCCACCCCCACCACCCCCTGTACCTGCGGAAGGACGAGGTTCTGAAGCCCTTCGATGTGGAAAGCTACCTGAAGACCGCGTTCTGAGGTTCCGGGTTTGGAAAAGGGGGCTTTACCTGATTAAGAAAAACCCTGCGCCGCAGCGCCTTGCCTCTCCCTATGGGAGAGGTGCCCCCGCAGGGGGCGGAGAGGGCCCCTCTCAGTCACGGCAGATGCCGTGCCAGCTCTCCCAGAGGGAGAGCCAAGTGCAGCCTTCCGAATTCGCCCGACGTTCCCGAAAAAGGAAACGCACCACTGCCGGGCGGTCGGGGACGACCGCCCCTACGGAAAGTAAGGCCCTTTCTTTTATTCATTGAAGTAATGAAATTCATCCCGAAGGGATACCACAATTGTCAATTATCAATTGTCAACTGTCAACTTTATCCATGCTACAAATCACAGTCTGCTGCAAGCTTCCTGCGGCAGGCTTTTTCACAGAGGAGAATGACTATGAAATTCATCATTGCGTCCGATATTCACGGCAGCGCCTACTGGTGCGGCAGGCTCTGCGAAGAAATCGAAAAGGAGAACCCGGACAAGGTGCTTCTTCTGGGGGACCTTCTCTACCACGGTCCCCGGAACGACCTGCCCAGGGATTACGCTCCCAAGAAAGTGATTCCCATGCTCAGCGCCCTGGAAAATCGGATCCTGGCCGTCCGGGGCAACTGTGAGGCAGAGGTGGACCAGATGGTGCTGCCCTTCCCCTGTCTTGCGGAGTACAGCCAGCTTCTTGCCGACGGCAAGGTTTTCTACCTGACCCACGGCCATCACGCGGGACCTCAGAACCTGCCCCAGCTCCCCCAGGGCAGCGTCTTCCTCTTCGGCCACACCCATGTGAAGCTGGACAAGACCATCAACGGAATCCGCTGTCTGAACCCCGGCAGCGTTTCCATCCCCAAGGACGGCAGCCACAGCTACCTAATCTACGAAGACGGCAGCTTTTCTTTCCGGATTCTGGAGGAATAACCATGGATTCGACACAATGCGACAGCTGCTGGTATTATGATTATGATGAGGAGTATGAAGAATACTACTGCATGATGGACCTGGACGAGGATGAGGTGTACCGCATCCTCACCTCCCGGTCCCGGCAATGCCCCTACTATCGTCAGGGGGATGACTACACCCTCGCCAGGAGACAATGACCATGAAACTGCTTGCCGCTGCCCTCGCCCTGCTTTTCCTGACCGGATGCGGACAAAAAGATCTGCCCGCCCCGGAACCGGACCCGGTTCCGGAGCAGGCCCTTCACGCCCCCGGGCACCCTCTGGAGCAGCAGACCAGCGGCATCATAGAGGTTTTTCCCACGGATACGGCAGATACCTGCCGGCTTTTCTCCATGGGAAGCGATCTGCTTCTTTCCGATGACAGGGACATCTCCGTCTATACCGGAAAAGGGCTGCGTCTGTCCGGCAGCCTTTCCGGCGGCGTTCCGGTTTATTCCGACGCCGACAGCCTGTGGCTCTATGACAGCGCCGGCAGGAAACTGCGCCTTCTGGACCGGAAGCTGGAAGAAACCGATTCCCTCCCCCTGCCGGAGGAGACCCTGGGAACCCCCGGCATTTCCCCGGAGGGCAAGGAGATTTACTTTTTGAAACCGGAGGGCCTGTATGTGCTGGACCGGGACTCGGGTCTTTGCAGGCCTCTGCGGGACAACATGACCGTAGCCGGGGGCAGCGTGCATTGTCTGGGAAAGGAAATCCTGCTTCGCCTGACGGATCCCAAGGGAAAAGATCGGATTCTTCTGCTCTCCGCCGGGGACGGAAGCAGCCTGTACGAGGACCTTTCCCCCGCCGATGCCGCCGCTTCCGATTCCGGTCTTTTGCTCCTGTCCCGGGAGCATTCCTTCCAAAAGCTGCTGCTTGCGGAGCCCTCCGGCAGGATTCAGGAGCTTCTGGTCAGCGGGGCGGAAACCCTTGTCTGCTTTCTTCCCCAAATGGACAGCCTGATCACCTGCAGGGAGGCCGCCGGTTCCGGCCTCACCGCCAGCCTCTATCAGCTCTCCACCGGGCTGAGGCGGAGCTCCGTCACCCTGCCCGGGATCAGCCGTCTGGAACAGGGCTGCGTCACGGAAGACGGCACCCTGTATCTTCCCGCTTTCAGCCGGGAGGAAAACCGGTGGTGGATCCTTCGCTGGAATTACGACGCCTTTCCGCCGGACAGCGACAGGTCCTGCCTGGTTCCCTATACCGCAGATGCGGATCCGGGCCAGGAAGCCCTCTGCCGGGATGCCGCCCGGCGCGTGGGGCTGGCCCGGGGTATTTCCCTTCTCGTACTGGAGCAGGCTGCTTCCTCCCAGCCCTGGGATTATACCCTGACCCCCTCATGCCGGACGGACGAAACCCTCTGGTCTCTGGAGACCGTGGATGGGCTGCTCTCCTGCTTCCCGGAAGGCTTCCTGGACCAACTGAGCCAGGGCTATTCCGGTCTTACCCTGTGTCTGGTAGATTCCATAAGGGCTTCTGCCTCCGGCAGTCTGGAAAACGCCATGGGCCTACAGTTTGCGCAGGGGGATACCTGCTATATCGCCCTGGCGGTTTCTCCGCCGGAACAGCTCCGCGCCACCCTGATCCACGAGCTGAGCCACCTGATCGATACCCAGGTGATCCGGGCTTCCAACGCCTATGACAACTGGAACGACCTGAACCCTCCGGAATTTTCCTACAGTCTCAGCGCCAACGCGGACATGAGCCGGTATGGGAATTTTTTAAGCGGAACCAACCGCTGTTTTGTGGACGAATACGCCATGAGCTTCCCCGCGGAGGATCGGGCCCGGATTCTGGAATACGCCGCCAGTCCCGGAAATGAAAGCCTGTTTGTGGCCCCGGTGATGCAGCAGAAGCTGAAACGGATCTGCACAGGCATCCGGGAAGCCTTTTCCCTCACCCAGCCCTCCGGCACCTATCTGTGGGAACAGTATCTGGTGCAATACGGGCAACGCCAGTAAAAATCCCCTCTGTGAATACCACAGAGGGGATTGTGCTTATGTAGCTCAGTCCTCGGGGAACAGGGTCTGCTTGCAGTACTGGATGATGGATCTTCTGGTGACAATGCCGATGAAGGCATCCTTGTCATCCACCACGGGAACAAAATTCTGAGTGGATGCCCGGTCGATGAGATCGTGCATGGAGGTGGTAACCCGGACGGGTACATTGTCCTTCCTGCGGGAAATCTCCGTAATCTTGTGGGCTTCGGCCTGACGCATATCCATATAGCAGATATTGCGCAGGGCCCAAAGCAGGTCGCCCTCCGTAAGGGTGCCCCGATACTCGCCATGCCGGTTGAGAATGGGGATGGACGAATAGCCTGCCGACTCCATTTTTTCTATTGCCTGACGAATGGTGTAATCATCGTAGAGATAAGCGCACATTGCCTTTGGCATCAAAAAAAACAATATATTGTTCATGCCGCGTTTCCTTTCCGTGGCGGATAGCCTCTCCGCCGTCTATTCTATTATAGCACATGGGAAGCAGAAAAGCATGAACAATTATTGACGAAGTCCACATGGAAAGCCACGAATTTTTTCTCGTATTTTGTGCAGAGTATACAATCGCGGAAGTTCTGAATGAATCGGCACGGGCTTCCTTAGTTGTGGAAGGAGAATTCCGTACAGTCCAGGGTGGCAAAATAATCCATGGGGGTCTCGGCCCGGCGGATCAGCTGGAAGGTGCCGTCCTCATGGAGCAGCACCTCCGCGGAGCGGAGCTTGCCGTTGTAGTTGTAGCCCATGGAGAAGCCGTGGGCACCGGTATCGTGAATGACCACAATGTCTCCGCGCGCGATGGCCGGCAGGCTGCGCTCAATGGCGAACTTGTCGTTGTTTTCGCAGAGGCCGCCGGTCACGTCATACACATGGTCCAGAATGGCGTCCTCCTTGCCCAGCACCGTAATATGGTGGTAGGCGCCGTACATGGCAGGCCGCATCAGGTCCGCCGCGCAGGCGTCCAGGCCGATGTACTCCCGGTAGATGTGCTTCTGGTGCAGCACCGTGGAAACCAGGTGGCCGTAGGGCGCCAGCATAAACCGGCCCAGCTCCGTGAAGATGGCCACATCGCCCATCCCCGCCGGGGTCAGGATCTCCTCGAACCGGGCCCGGACACCGGCGCCGATGACCCCGATGTCGCAGGCGGGCTGCTCGGGGCGGTAGTCCACACCAATGCCGCCGGAGAGGTTGATAAACCGGAAGTCCGCGCCGGTGGCGTTGCGCAGCCGGACGGCAAGCCGGAACAGCTGCCCCGCCAGGGCCGGGTAATACTCGTTGGTGGTGGTGTTGGAGGCCAGGAAGGCATGGATGCCGAAGTGCTTGGTGCCCAGCTTCATCAGCCGGCTGATGGCACCGGCCATCTGGTCCTCGGTCATGCCGTATTTGGCATCCCGGGGCATATCCATAATGGTATTGCCCAGGCTGAAGGAGCCGCCGGGGTTATAGCGCAGGCAGACCGTCTCCGGCACGGGGCCCAGCTTTTCCAGGAAATCCACATAGGTGGCATCGTCCAGGTTGATGTAAGCGCCCATCTCCCGGGCCTTGCGCATATCCTTTTCCGGGGTCACATTGGAGGAAAACATCACGTCGTGGCCGGTAATGCCCACGGCCTCCGCCAGCAGGAGCTCCGAATAGGTGGCGCAGTCGCAGCCGCAGCCCTCCTCGTGCAGCACCTTGAGAATATAGGGGTTGGGGGTGGCCTTTACCGCGAAATACTCCCGAAAGCCCTTGTTCCAGGAAAACGCGGCCTTCAGCGCCCGGGCATTCCTCCGGATGCCGGCTTCGTCATACAGATGAAAGGGGGTAGGGATCTGCCGGATGATTTCCTGTGCCTTGTCCAGGGTGATAAACGGGGTCTTCTTCATGGTTCTCTTCCTCTCATACGCTTGGGTATCTCCATGGGGCGAACGCCTTCCCGCCGGGAAGGCGCGGGCTTCCTGAGGAACCTGTCCCTGCAAACCGGTAAGCGATGGCACCGGTTCACAAGAACAGGCATGGTCCGACAAAAAAGCGTGAATATGGCTAGATTTTATCGAGGATTCCGGCGTTTGTCAATCATTTTTCTTCTCTACTGCCGGTAGGATCCGGCCTCTTCCCCGGGTAGAGCGGTAGAGTCCGCCCGGTAGGTACATTTCCAGCCGAAAGGATGCTATACTGTGGGCATACAGCAAGTGTGCAGGGAGGAATGCCTGATGATCAAACGAACGAAATTAGCGGACCGGACGCTGCCCAACTACTCCGCCGGGGAAGAAATCATGAATACCGTCACCCATATCGTGGGCGGTGCCATGGGCGTGGCGGCCCTCTGCCTGTGCGTGGCCTTTGCCGCCCTGCGGAAGAATGTCTACCGCATTGTGACCTCCGCCATATTCGGCTGCTGCATGATTGCCCTGTACAGCGTATCCAGCGTCTACCACGGGCTGAAGCCGGGCATGGGCAAAAAGGTGATGCAGGTCATTGATCACTGCACCATCTATTTTCTGATCTGCGGAACCTACACGGTGATGGCCCTGTCGGCCATCCGTCCCGTCTACCCCAAGTTGGGCTGGTGGCTCTTCGGCTTTGAGTGGACCATGGCCATTCTGGCAACCGTGCTCACCGCCATCGATCTTCACACCTACCGGGTGTTTTCCATGATCTGCTACATCGGCATGGGCTGGGCCATCATCCCCTTTGCCGGGGTGGTCCGGGAGGTGCTGGGCGTCACCGGCTTTTGGCTGCTGCTCCTGGGCGGCATTGCCTATACCGTCGGTGCCGTGCTCTACGGCATCGGCAGCAAGCGCAAATGGATGCACAGCGTGTTCCATATCTTTGTGGACATCGGCAGCCTGCTGCATTTTCTGTGCGTGGTCCTCTACGCGGTGTAGGAGAACAGTTGACAATTGACAATTGACAGTTGACAGTGAAGGAATCCCCTCCGGGGATGAATAAATATGATTGTGAAACGGAAAGTTTTCTGTGTATTTTCCAGACTTCCCAACCAACTTATTTCAATCATCCCGAAGGGATACCATAATTGTCAATTGTTCATTGTCAATTGTCAATTCACAAAAGCCCCTTTCGCGCACAAAGGCCCTTCCCTGCTGGGAAGGGCCTAATTTAATCCTGCCGGCCGGTGAAGAACTCCCGGCGGTACTGGGACGGCGTAATGTTCTCCGCCTTTTTGAAGGCCTTGGTAAAGACCCGGTAGTCGGCGTAGCCGGAACGGTCCGCCACCTCCGCCACGCTCAGGTCCGTGGACAGCAGCAGCCGTTTGGCGTTTTCCATCCGCACATTGGTCAGATACGCCAGGAAGCCCACACCGATTTCACTTTTGAACAGCTGACTGATATACTGGGGGCTCAGGTGGAATTCCTCCGACAATACGGTAAGGCTCACGTCCTCCGCCAGGTGATCCCGCAGGTATTGGGTAAGGGCGGTAATGGGCCGCTGGTCCTGGGGGCTGGGATCCTTCTCCACCTGCCGCTGGAAAAGGCCGATTTTCAGATTGTCAATGCAGGTGCCGAATTCCTCGTAGTTCACGGGCTTCAGGATATAGTCCGTGATCTTCAGCCGCAGGGCCTCCCGGCAATAGGAAAAATCGTCGTAGCCGGACACAATCACAAAGGCCATATCCGGATGCTTGATCCGGCTGACCTGAATCACCTTCAGTCCGCTCATAATGGGGATATTGATGTCCATAATCACAATGTCCGGCAGAAGGGAATCAATCCGCGCCAGGGCCTCCATGCCATCGGCGGCTTCCCCCACCACCTGGCAGTCGTGGGCCTCCCAGTCAAAGAGCCGCTTAAAGCCCTCCCGGATCATAATTTCGTCGTCAACCAGCAACACCCGCAGTTTTTTCATTTGAGCCCTTCCTCCCTCTGGATGGGCAGCAGCAGCCTTGCCGTTGTGCCGCCCAAATCGTTCTTCCGGTAATGCAGACCGTATTCTCTGCCGCACAAAAGCTTAATCCGTTTCTGCACATTGAGAATGCCGATGCTGTTGCCCTCCAGCTTCAGGGGCTGCCGGGCGTATTCCTCCAGCTTTCTGTTCATGACCTCCATGCCGTCGCCGGGGAAGCCGGCGCCGTCGTCCTCGATTTCCAGAATCATCTTTTCCCCGTCCGCCCTTTGGGCCCGGATCAGGATGGTGCCCCGGTAGCCCCGGTTCTTGAGGCCGTGAAGCACACTGTTTTCCACCATGGGCTGCAAAATGAAGTTGGGCACCAGGGCGTCCTCCAGGCTGGAATCGATGTCATACCGGCACCGGATTTCCGGATACCGGCAGCAGATCAGCTCCAGATAGCTTTCCAGCAGCTCCAGCTCATCCTCCAGGGGCACCTGCTGGCCGTTGATCTTCACCGTCAGCCGGAAGAAATCCACCAGACGCATGAGAAGCCCCGCAACCTCCGGGTCATTGTTCAGCTGGGCCTGGATGCGGATGGTATCCAGGGTGTTGTAGAGAAAATGGGGGTTGATCTGGCTTTTGAAGTAGAGCATGGAAAGCCTTTGCTCCGTAAGCTCCCCCCGGAGAAGGTCAGGGTTTTCCAGGGTCAGGTACACGGCCATGCACATCAGGGTCAGGCCCATGCCGGTGATCAGCCAGGTATGGTTCAGGGCCTGGGCCAGGGCCACCATCAGCTCAATCATCAGTGCCGTAATGATCACCAGCTTTTTCTTCCGCTGGATCCTAACCCAGTTGCGGATCAGCAGGCCAAAGCTCATAAGCAGATACAGAGCCACCCCCAGATAGCAGGTATAGGTGACAATGCCGTCGGAATAATTGCCCACAGGGGTCCTGGTGTAGCGCACCGGAATGAGAATGGTGCCCACACTCAACAGAACAAATATGACCCGGGAAAGAATGACAAACCTCCGTTTTGTCCCGGTTTCCTCCTCCACCAGCAGGGCCACATACACATAAAACAGATACACACAGCCCACAATGGTGGTAAGAAAGATGTGGTGCAGCACATCGTTGAGGAGGATGGGCAGCTCATCCAGCCGGTTCACGGTATACACCGTCAGACCGTCAAACACCAGATTGATCATGGTCAGGATCAGCAGCGCCGAAAAGGCCCGGTGCTGATTTCCCGGCTTTTTCCCGGCGGAAAAGTAGACGCTTGCCACCAGTGTCAGCACCAGAAACAGGGCGATTTCCATTCGAATCATCTTTGGCACCTTCTTTTCGGGCGGCCCCGCGGAACGCGGACCGGCCCCCTTGTTTTCCGAAACCATTATAAGCCGGACCGGCCCATTATTCCAGTACCGGGAAGGTCGAAAATGTGTCTTTTTTCTAGCTCCCGCCGGAAGCATTGCATTTTCCCCGCGGAAATGATATGATACCCGGGAAAACACAAGCGCAGGAGGCATCCCATGGACAGAATCGGTTCCATTATCAAACTGGCGGGAAGCAAATTTCTCTCCCTGTATCAGCTGGACGCCATCCGGCGGGACGGCGTGCATTTTCCCTACTTCGTCGCCTCCCGGAAGGGCAACCCGGAGCAGCTCAAGGCCGTCACCAAGCGCAACGACCCCGACGGCGTGGTGATCTGCGCCCGCCTGGGAGAGCAGATCGTTCTGGTGCGGCAGTACCGGTATCCCCTGGGGGGCTATGTCTACGAGCTCCCCGCGGGACTGATGGAGCCCGGAGAGGATGCGGCCCAGGCCGCCTGCCGGGAAATGCTGGAGGAGACCGGTCTGACCCTTACCGTCACAGGCTGTTTGAAGCCCTGCTACACCACCGTGGGGCTAACCGACGAAAGCTGCGCCACCGTATTCGGCACCTGTGAGGGAACCCCCAGCGCCAGCGGGCAGGAGCCCTCCGAGGATATTCAGGTGGTGCTGGCGGACAAAAAAGAGGCCCGCCGGATTCTGGAGGAAGAAACATTGGCCATTATGTGCGCCTATCAGCTGATGCGCTTTCTGGATGCAGATTGAAAGGAACGAATTGTATGTCTCACGCCATTGCCGCCGTCTCCACCGGAAACCAGGTTTCCGCCATCGGGATCATCCGTCTTTCCGGGGATGACTGCATTTCCATTGCCCAAAGGGTTTTCTCCGGCAATCTTTTGGAAGCCCCCAACCGAAAGCTGATTCTGGGCTGCCTGAAGGATACCCAGGGCCGGACCATCGACCAGTGCATGGCCGTGGTGAGCCGGGCTCCCCACAGCTACACCGGGGAGGACACCGTGGAGTTTCACTGCCACGGCTCCCCTGCCCTGCTGGCCGCAGGGCTGGACAGCCTCTACGCCGCCGGAGCCAGACCCGCCCGCCGGGGGGAATTCACCAAACGGGCCTTTTTAAACGGCAAGCTGGACCTGACCCAGGCGGAGGCCGTGATTGACCTGATCGAAGCGGAGACCGCCGACGCCGCCGCCAACGCCGCCGGTCAGGTAGGCGGTGCGCTGCAAAAGAAGCTGGACCCCATCTACCGGACCCTTACGGACCTTTGCAGCCATTTCCACGCGGTGCTGGACTACCCGGACGAGGATATCGAGGACTTCGGCCTTTCCAACTACAGGCAAACCCTGCGGCAGGCCGCCAAGGCCCTCTATGATCTGCTGGGCACCTACGGCCAGGGCCGCATCCTGCGGCAGGGCGTGGCCGCCGCCATCGTGGGCAGACCCAACGTGGGCAAATCCAGCCTGCTCAACGCCCTGGCAGGCTTTGAGCGGGTCATCGTCACCGACATTCCCGGCACCACCCGGGATACGGTGGAGCAGTCCGTGCTGGTGGGCTCCACCCGGCTGCGGCTCATCGACACCGCCGGCATCCGGGAAACCGGAGACACCGTGGAGGCCCTGGGCGTCCGGCGCTCCCGGCAGGCCCTGGAGCAGGCCGATCTGGTGCTCTTTGTCTGCGACGGCTCCCAGCCCCTTACCCCGGAGGACCGGGAGATCATGGACGCCTGCTGTGACGCGCCCCATGCCATCGCCCTGGTGAACAAGGTGGATCTGGGCCGGGTGGTGGAGCCGGGGGACCTGCCCTTCCTGAACGTGATCTGCACCAGCCTCCCGGAGGGCCGGGGCCTTGACCAGCTGGCGGACGTCATCGACCTGGAATTCCAGGGGGAAACCCCCTGCGACGGCTCCATCCTCACCAACTCCCGGCAGTTTGACGCCTGCCGCAGAGCCTACGAGGCCATGCTGCGGGCCCTGCAGGGCCTGCAGCTGGGCCTGACCCCCGACGCGGTGCTCACCGATGTGGAGGAGGCTATGGAGGCCATGGGCGAGGTCACCGGTGCCACCGTAAGAGAGGACATTACCGCAAGAATCTTTGAACGGTTCTGCGTTGGAAAGTAAGGAAACACTATGATTTATCTCGATAATTCCGCCACCACCAGGCCCTGCCGGGAAGCGGTTTCCGCCATGGTGGATGCCCTGGAGCAAAACTGGGGCAATCCCTCCGCCCTGTACGGCTTCGGCATTGATGCCTCCCGGCTGCTGCGGACCGCCCGGCACACCGTTGCCGCCGCCATGGGCGCGGAGCCCGACCGGATCTTCTTCACCTCCGGCGGCACCGAAGCCGACAACTGGGCCATTTACGGCACCGTCAAGCGTCTGGGCAAGCGGGGAAAGCACATCATTACCACCGCCATGGAGCACCACGCCGTCCTCAACTGTATGCGCGAGCTGGAGGGCAGAGGGTTTGAGGTCACCTATCTGAAGCCGGACAGACTGGGCAATATCACCCTGGAGGACCTGAAGGCCGCCCTGCGCCCGGATACCATTCTGGTTTCCCTTATGATGGTCAACAACGAGGTGGGCTCCGTGCTGCCCATTGCCCAAATGGCAAAGCTCACCCACCGGATCTGCCCCGATGCCATCTTCCATACCGATGCGGTTCAGGGCTTTTTGAAGATCCCCTTCCAGGCCAAGACCCTGGGGGCAGATCTCATCTCCGTCTCCGGCCACAAGATCCACGGCCCCAAGGGGGCAGGGGCCCTGTACATCAGCCCCAGGCTCAAATCCTTCCCTGCCCTTTTGCAGGGCGGCGGACAGGAGGGAGGCCTGCGCAGCGGAACCGAAGGCACCCCCGCCATTTTCGGCTTTGCCGCCGCCGCTGGGGCAGGGACCAAAACCCTCCGGCAGGATTCCGCCCGGGAAAAAGAGCTGATCGCCTATCTGGCGGACAAATTGTCCGCCCTTCCCGGCGTTGTGATCAACGGCGCCCATGAGGCCCCCCATATTCTGAGCATCGCCATCCCCGGCGTGCCCACCCAGAACTCCATCAATATTCTGCAGGATGCGGGGATCTGCGTGTCCGCGGGCTCCGCCTGCGCCAAGGGGCACAGGAGCCATGTACTCTCCGCCATGGAGGTGCCGGGGGCGGTCATCGACGCCGCCTTCCGGGTCTCCCTGTGCCGGGGCACCACGAAAGCGGAGCTGGATGCTCTGGTTCAGGTCATCACCCGGGACATTCTTCCCCGAATCTGACGGATTTCTTTTTGCGAATTCCACAAAAATCGCCGCATCTCAGGTCTTGCCCTGTACGATGCGGCAATTTTGCAAGTTGAGAAAATTATATTGCAAAAACCGGTTGCATTTCCACACGCAATCTGCTACAATGTGTCGCAGACAAACCGTGAGAGGAGAACAATTGTCTATGAGCTATGTAAACGAAATCCTGGAGCGGGTCGCCGCTCAAAACCCTGACCAGCCGGAATTCCTGCAGGCCGTCACCGAAGTTCTGGAATCCCTGCGCGTGGTCATCGAAAAAAATGAAGACCTGTACCGCAAGAACGCCTTCCTGGAGCGTCTGGTCACCCCCGAGCGGATCATCATGTTCCGTGTTCCTTGGGTGGACGACAAGGGCCAGGTTCAAGTGAACAACGGCTACCGCGTCCAGTTCAACAGCGCCATCGGCCCCTACAAGGGCGGTCTGCGGTTCCATCCCAGCGTCAACCAGGGCATTCTGAAGTTCCTGGGCTTTGAGCAGATCTTCAAGAACTCCCTGACCGGCCTGCCCATCGGCGGCGGCAAGGGCGGTTCCGACTTCGACCCCAAGGGCAAGTCCGACCGGGAAGTGATGGCCTTCTGCCAGAGCTTTATGACCGAGCTGTACAAGTATATCGGCGCCGACGAGGATGTGCCCGCCGGTGACATCGGTGTGGGCGGCCGGGAAATCGGCTACCTGTTCGGCCAGTACAAGCGTCTGAAGGGCCTGTACGAGGGCGTGCTCACCGGCAAGGGTCTGAGCTTCGGCGGCAGCCTGGCCCGTACCCAGGCCACCGGCTACGGCCTGCTGTATATCACCAATGAAATGCTCAAGTGCAACGGCAAAACCCTTGCGGGCAAGACCGTAGCCGTTTCCGGCGCCGGCAACGTGGCCACCTACGCCATTGAGAAGGCCTGGCAGCTGGGGGCCAAGCCCGTTACCTGCTCCGACTCCACCGGCTGGATCTACGATCCCGACGGCATCGACGTTGCCACCCTGATTGAGGTCAAGCAGGTCCGCCGCGCCCGGCTGACCGAGTACGCAAAGGCCCGTCCCAACGCCGTTTACCACGAGGGCAAGGGCGTCTGGACCACCAAGTGCGACGTGGCCCTGCCCTGCGCCACCCAGAATGAGCTGCTGCTGGAGGACGCCAAGACTCTGGTTGCCAACGGGTGCTTTGCCGTGTGCGAGGGCGCCAATATGCCCACCTCTCTGGATGCCACCAAGTTCCTGCAGGACAGCGGCGTTCTGTTCCTGCCCGGCAAGGCTTCCAATGCCGGCGGTGTGGCCACATCCGCTCTGGAAATGACCCAGAACTCCCAGCGGCTGAGCTGGACCTTCGAGGAAGTGGACCGGAAGCTCCAGGACATCATGGTGAGCATTTTCCACAACCTGGACAACGCGGCTAAGGAATACGGCATGGAGGGCAACTACGTTGCCGGTGCCAACATTGCCGGTTTCCTGAAGGTTGCCGATGCCATGAACGCCCAGGGCATTGTATAAAAGCCTCTTTCCCCTGCCGAAAGCGCTGCTCTCGGCAGGGGAACTTGCCCCAAACCCCTTCGGGCTTTTCCGCCATTTTCTACAGTCTGCCGCGCGCATCATTTGTTCGCCATAGGCGAATCCATTCCAGGCTGTCAAAGAACCCGTGTTTTCGTTAGGCGAAAACACGGGTTCTTGTGCATTCGGGGGGAACAAGCCAAATCGTGGAGAAAAAGAAGTTGTCCCAACTCCAATTTTCCAGTTTTTTCAGATTCATGGCAGCATATTTATAAGCTACAAAATGAAGCACCGGGCACATATCAATCAGCCCGAACCCAGCGAAGTATTGTTTTTCGCAGGTTCAGAAAACAGGCAATCAACGATCCCCGCAGTGGATTATTGAATGTCGGTTACCTCATAGCCCTGCTCGGCAACAGCCTGCTTCAGAGCAT
>JAXEMQ010000021.1:0-3610 GCA_034099845.1 Faecousia sp. | reverse complement strand
ACCGGGCGCGCTGATTCTTCTGCTGGGTGACAGCGTGTACCTGCCCCGTTATGAGGGGAAGTGCAGCGTGATCCAGCTCCGGGGGGATGTGCGAAGCAGCCATGCGTTTAATCTCATCAGCCGTATCTATAACCGTTTTGACCGGTGGGAGGAATCTTTGCGGAAAATACTGGACACCACCGCAAGCCTGAGTGAAATGATTCAGTGCAGCCGGGAGGTGTTCGACAATCCCATTGTGGTACTCAATTCCAATTTTCACTATCTGGCGCATACGGATTTCAGCTTTGTGGAATTGGGAAAGATGGACAGAATCAGCTGGGGCAGCCGGGAAAGCACGGGCCTCCCGCTGGAGTCCCTGAACGAATTTATGGAGCTGCATGAGATGTCCACCGATGTCAGAGAGCCGCTGCTGCTGAACCTGCCCGGAAGTACAACGCTGAATGTGAATCTGTTTGAGAACGGGGAATACTCCGGCTGTCTGTCCATTGATTATCGGAACAGAAAATACCGGGAAAGCGATAAGCAGTTGGCGATCTATCTTGCGGAGATGATTCAGCTTGCGCTTCGACGGTATTCCTCCGTGTCCGGGAGTGACCAGAGCAGGCTCCGTCAGGCGCTGATGGACATTGTGGATGGTGTCCAGGTGACCCTAAATCAGCGCAGAACCATCGATACGTCCTATCTGGAGCAGGAACATATCTGCGTAAAAATCAAGTTTCGGAGTCCTCTGGTTCAGCTTCCGGTCAAGTACCTTTGCAATGCCATTGAGGATGAATTCCGCAGAAGCGTTGCCTTTGGATACGATGAGGCACTGATCTGCTTTATCGAAATATCCAGGCAGCAGGCTGAGGAGGAAAGCTATCTTTCACTCCTTCAGAAGCATCTGACTCCACTGCTGCGGGCCTTCGACAGCAGCGTGGGAATCAGCGACCCATTCCATGACATCTATCAGGCCAGACCCTACTATTTTCAGGCCTGCGCTGCGGTTGAAAATGGCCAGCTGTTTGATTCTGAGAAGATGTTCTACCCGTTCCGGGATTACGCGCTCCGGGAACTGTTAATCAACGCAATCGGAAATCTGCCAATGGAAATGTATTACACACAGGGGCTACAGAACCTCATGCGCCATGATCAGGATTCTCAGGTCAGCTATATGGAAACGCTGCGCGTTTTTCTGGACTGCAACATGAGCATAACGAAAACCACGGCAAAGCTGTACCTGAACCGCAGCACGCTGATCGAACGCATCGCGCGGATCAAGCGGGAGCTGAACTGTGATCTGGAGGATCCGGAACAACGGCTCCTGCTCCAGATTCTCCTGAAAGCACAGCAAATCCACGGAGAAATCGGACACAAAGCATAGTATAAGGCAACACCGCTGCTTTTCATTGGAAGCAGCGGTGTTCTCCATCATTAGCCAAGTGATTTCAGCTTTTCGTCGATTTCTGCCAGCTGTTCCGCGCTCAGACCGGCCTGAGGGAAGGAGCAGAGCTTGCGGAAGGTCAGTGCGCCCACCAGCTTCATCTGGGGATCCGTCTTGAAGCCGGGAGAGTACTGCGCGATAATATCGCTGGCGGCCTCGCTCTTTCGTAAATCCTTAACCTTGCTATCAATTGAAAATGCCATGATCCGTTTCCTCCTCTAAAATATAGGGTTCCGATCGATTTTCTGATCGACAACCCTATTTTAGCGGATAAGACCGATTCCGGATAGCCAACAAAGTGTCTGGATGATTGGTGAATTTCCATACAAATTGTCGTGCAGAAAAGGAGACGGTTGTGGAATTTGCTTTGATCGACCGGATTGTCTTGCTATACCATATGTATCATGGAAGTCATGGAAGCGATATTTCCGGAAAACCCATGTCCCTGGAACAGATTGTGGATTTTATGGCGGAAGATTCTGCCAGGGTTGACGATTTGCGCCCGGAAATACGGAATCAGGTGGGGTTGGTGCAAACGCTGATCCAAGCCACAGTCAACTGCGACCAGCTGGGGAGCATGATGGGCACGCTTCCCCTTTGCGGTTTCGGGCCTCTATTGACAAACCTGTTTTCCGGGTGTATAATACGCACAATTTCATATGCTGTTCAAGTGCCGCCTGCTTTGCTTGGAATCTGGCGGAGAATAGTGAATCCGGTCAGAATCCGGAACGGTACCGCCACTGTATGCGAGGAGGCACCGCACGGGATGAAAGTCCGCCATTGGGATTATTTCCTGAGAAGGCAGTGCGGAAAGCTCATGATACGCGAGTCAGGAGACCTGCTTGAACAAGTTGCCCGTGTATTCTGCGTGATTTTGCAGTGGGCGCTTTGTTTGTTATGGAAAAACGGCCATGGCAGCGTTATGCTGCCATGGCTTTTTGTTTTCACAGGCGGTTTGCTGATTGCCGTTTGCGGGCCGTATCTGTGTTTTTCCGCGAATAGGCAGATAGCTTGCCCGGTTCCCGTATCCCCCTTCGGGAACCGGGGCAAAGGAAACAGTATGGTGCCGGATTGGAGGAAAGCAGATGAAAAGAGCTGTTGCGCTGATATTGGTAGCGATCCTGCTGACAGGCTGCTCTGCCGTTCCATCGTCTTCAGAAGCCTCCGCTCCGGAGGGAAAAGAGCTCCCCGGTCTGATATGGGAATCCAGTATGGAATTGGAATACGCCACGCAGTTCGCCGTGGACTACTATGAGGGCGGCTATGCGCTCATTGAAGTGATCGGAGACTGCCGCTATCTGGTGGTGCCGGAGGAAAGGGAAGTGCCGGAAGGCCTGGATGGAAGCATCAAGATTCTTCAGCAGCCCCTGGATACCATTTATATGCAGGCGACCTCCGCCATGGCGCTGTTTGATCGGATCGGCGGGCTGGACGCGATCCGGCTGGTTGGAACCAGGAAGGACGGCTGGTATGTGGAAAACGCTGTGAAAGCGATGGAGGAGGGCAGCATCCTCTTCTCCGGCAGCTATTCTCAGCCGGACTATGAACTGATGGTGGAGGAAGGCTGCGATCTGGCCATTGAATCCACGATGATTCTCCACGCGCCCAAGGTGCAGGAAATGATCGAACAGTTGGGTATTCCTGTGTTTGTGGAACACGCCAGCTACGAAAAACACCCTTTGGGCCGTACCGAATGGGTGAAGGTCTACGGCGTGATGCTGGACAGGGAGAAAGAAGCGGAGGACTTTTTCAAAACCCAGACGGAAGCCATCCGGCAGTTTCGGGATTTGGAGAATACCGGCAAAACAGTGGCGTTCTTTTACCTTTCGTCCAATGGAAGCGTCAATGTCCGGGCAACTACGGACTATGTTCCGAAGATGATCGAAATTGCCGGTGGAAACTATGTATTCACCGATATTACAGACCCGGATTCCAGGCGATCCTCCGTATCCCTGACCATGGAGGAGTTCTACAACATCGCGGTAAGTGCGGATTACCTGATTTACAACGCCGCCATTGACGACCCCATCTATACCCTTGACGAATTGATCGCCAAGGACAGCCTGTTTGCCGATTTCAAGGCGGTAAAAAACGGGAATGTATGGTGTACAGGTAAATACCTGTTCCAGGCCACGGACATCACCGGCGAATTGATTGTAGATTTTCATCATATGCTCACGGGACAGG
>JAXEMQ010000015.1:0-11512 GCA_034099845.1 Faecousia sp. | reverse complement strand
GTTGGCAAAGCTGAAATCCTGCACCCGGTAGTACATATCGTGGCGCAGATTCCGGGCAAAGCCGGTGGCGGCTTTGGACGCGTAGGTAGCGGACAGAACGCCGAAGATCAGGGAAACAACGGCGCACAGCACCAGCACAATTGCCTTTTGCACCACTATCGTCATATTTCCGGCGGCAATGCCCTGATCGTAAAGCTGGGCCATGACCAGGGGAATGGTCACTTCCATGGCCACCTCGCCGATCATCGCCAGTGGACTCACCAGGGCGGTCCACTTGTATTCCCGGAGACACCGGGCAAGTCGTCTGATCATTTGGAAAATTCCTCCTTTGGAATGGTAAAGTCCGGGGATACATTGCGCATGGCCCGGGTCAGGTATACCCGGAACTGCTCCTGCTCCGCTTGGGTAAAGCCCCGCAAAAGTGTCGCGTCTCCCTGCCGGATCACCTCCGACATGGTTTCAATGCATTGCAGTCCCTTGGGAAGCAGATACACAAGCTTTCTGCGCCGGTCCCCGGGATCCGGCTCCAGACGAACAAAGCCCTTCTTTTCCATTCGGGACAACAGCCCGGATACCGTGGGGTGCGTCAGCTGAAACGCGTCTTCAATGTCTCTGACACAGGGCGTTTGGGTGCACTGGGCAAGGTAGCCCATAATGTGGCCCTGAGAAAAGGTCAGCTCCATGCCGGACAGGGCCTGGTTCATGCGCTGACCCAGGGCACAGCTGATGGCCCGGAACATATGGCCGTAGTTGGTCAAAATATCCCTCCTTTCCATTAAGTAGCAAGCTACGCAATATTCTAGCACGATTTTCCAAAAATGCAAGGGCTTTTGATAATTTAACAAATCATTCAAAAATCTGTGATTATCACGGAAGAATGCCGGTTTTCTTATTCAGTTTCTAAACAAAATACCCGCTCTGCAAGAAAACAGAGCGGGTATTTGCATAAGAGTGTGATTATAAGATACGAGAAAACAATAAGATTATTCCTTCGCTTTCCCGGCGGTATCAATGGAAGCACCAAAGACAAAGAACCGCTGATACAGAAATTCTGTGGTGAAATTCAGTACCATATTGATGGCCGTTACCAGGTATTCGTTCCACAGCAGGCCGGATGCCAGGAAATTGCCCAGCATGGTGGAAAGCGGGGTAAAGACCGCATAGTAGGCCGCGACCTTTGCCATGGCCACGGGAACGTTGGCCGCGGACTGGAAGGTGAACTTCCGGTTCAGGGTGAAATTCCACAGCACGCTCAGAACCAGGGCGATCAGGTAACAGGGCCAGTAGGGTAGGGCGGTAAACTCGTTGAGCAGAGCGAAGGACGCCATTTCAATCAGCCCGGCGCTGACGGAGAAAAAGGTGAATTTGAGAACACGGATCCATTCTTTCATGGAAAACCTCCTCCATAAAAATCTGCCCCGGCAAGCCGGGGCAGACCTGAGCATTTGCTTACTTCACGGTAACGGAAGTCACATGGGGCTGCATGCCGTTGTACCAGTACAGGAAGCCTTCCACATCGATCTTGTCGCCTACCTTCAGACCCGTAACGGTGTTGTACACATCGGTGCCTTCGCCGCACAGGTAGCTCTCAACGGTGAAGGTGTAGGTGCCGGTGCCGTCGGATACCTTGAAGTACAGGTCGCAGTTGTCGCCGGCCTGGCCGGAGCCATCCCAGTTGTACAGGAAGGAAGCGCCCTTGTCGTCAGCGGCCACTACCTCCAGGTCCCGGACGGCGATCTTCTGGTTCTGGGAGTCAATCAGGTTTTTGGCGGCCAGAGTGCCGGTGATGTCCAGGGCGGGAGCCACATAGGTGCCATCCAGGATCTCAAAGGTGGCATCCATGATTTCCACTTCGCCTTCCCATTCGGCCTTAAAGCCGTTGACGCGGATATGGGTGCCTTCCGTCAGCAGAGCGGCCTGCTCCTCGGAGCACTCCATATTGTAGAGGAAATAGGCGCCGTCCTTGCTCTGGGCATAGACGGTGATCTTGTTGTCCCACCAGGACTGATGGGCCTGGACATAGGTTTCAATGCACACAGGGGTATCCACATCGGCAGCGGCATACTCCTCATAGGTCATGCAGTCTGCTTCGGGAGCCTCCGTTACGGGGGCGGGAACAGTGGGAGCTTCGGTAGGAGCCTCGGTGGTGGCAGCGGGAGCTTCCGCCTTTTTCCCGCAGCCTGCAAAAGCGGCCAGCATGGCAATTGCCAGCAGCAGGGCGATCATCTTTTTCATTTTGAATCTCCTTAAGATTTGGAAGGCGGCAGGGCCTTCCTTTGATTTGTGCGTTTCGCACGGCTTCATTATATCGGGTTTCCCCGGAAAAATCAATGACTTCTCCCGCTTTTTCCGGTGGATTTCCGTTTGTCCCCCAGAAAAACCCCCAGGATGCACAGCCAGGCAAGGCCCAGGCCCGCCAGGAGCAGCCTGGCTTCCCCGGGCAGGGGACCAAGGGAATCGGCGCCGGGGGTTACAGAAATGGAATCCAGCCGGTACAGGGCGGATGTTTTGCGGTAGATCTCTTCCAGCCCCTCAGGGGAGGTGTCCTGCTTCCGGCGGACGGCCTTGGCGGTATCCTCAATCAGCTGGCCCGCCGCCAGACGAAGGGAGGCAGAGCCATTGAATACAGGGGTGACAAAGGTGTGCTCCATATGGTCCAGAAGCAGCCGGGATGCCTGGATTTTAATGGGGTAGTGGGTATCCATATCCTCACCGCCCCGGCTTAAATAGTCCCGGTATCGGTCGCTTTCCTGGGCATCTGCCGTGACGGGAACATAGCCTTCCGTTTCCGCGTAACCGATCTGCACATCATCGGTCAGCAGAAACTGGGCAAAAAGCCAGGAGGCCAGCACTTCCTGAGGGTCTTCTTTCTGGAAGAGGCATACGGAGGGGCCCTGAGAGATCATTTGGGGATGCTCCGGGTCATACTGGGGAATGGGCATGACCACGGTTTCGAACTCCACCAGGGCATCCTCGCTGATGTCCAGCAGAGGGGCGTGGCTGCCTACCCATGTGGCGCCGGCGGTGGAATCAATGGCGAAAATGCACTGGCCCGCGTTGAAGAAGTTGGCGGGGTAGCCGGAGATCTTAAAGGTGGAGAAGGCGCCGGATTGAACATGGCCCGCAATTTCGGCCAGAATGGTTTTGGTCTGCTCGTTCCAGAGCTCCACGGTTCCGTCGGCTCTGGAATAGCCTGCGTCCAATTGCCGCAGCATCTGAATCATCATATTGTCCGTGGATTTGTAGATAAAGGGGATCAGAACCTTCTGGCCGTTCACCCTGTAGGTGCCGTCGGCGTTCTTTTCCATGGCCTTTTCACTGACCTGCCAGATAAAATCCCAGCTAAGGGTCTCCGGCAGGGTGAAGCCCAGCTTTTCCACATAGTCTTTGTTTACATAGCAGGCTTCCGTGGAGCGCATATAGGGAAGGGCAACCGTCACACCATTGACGGCGCACTCCGAAAGGAACTTGGGAGCGATTTCCCCGGGCCCCTGGTAGCGCAGCTGGGAGCCGCCCAGACCGAACCGGGGATCCGCCAGAAAGCCGTCCAGAGGCACAACCGTATCCTCCCCCGTCAGGTAGGTGGCAATGTGGTCCGGGTAGGTGATGCACACATTGGGGGTGGTATTTGTGGCGATGTTGGTGATCACATCGTTGTAAATCCTGGTGTAGTCCGTATACAGCCGCATATTCACGGTGATGTTCGGATACAGCTTTTCAAAATCCCGGATGGCCTGCTCATAAACGGCGGTCTGCCGCTTGTTGGTGTCGTTCTTGGCCCAGAAGGTAATGGTGTGCTGCTTTGCGGTGTCAAAGCTTTCCGGCACCGGGTAGTCAAGCTGAGAAGAGCCGGCGTTTTCCGCCAGGGTTCCGTGGCAGCCGGTGAGCAGCAGCAGCGCCGCAAGCAGGAGGACGACGATTTTTTTCATCCCTTGGTACCTCCTCTGGCCACACCGGCCATGATCTTTTTCCGGAAGAGCAGGAACAGAACGATGAGCGGCAGGGAAATAACCACCACCGCCGCCATCATGGCGGGAATGTTCTCCCGGCCGAAGCCGTTTTCCCGGATCTCCTGAATGCCCACGGAAACCAGAAAATAGTTCTGGTCATCGGTGATGAGCCTGGGCCAGACGAAGCTGTTCCAGCATTCAATCACCTTCAGAATGGTGATGGTCACGATGGTGGGCTGACAGATGGGGATCATCACCTTCCACAGATACTTGAAATCGGAGGTGCCGTCCACCTTGGCCGCGTAGTACAGCTCGTCGGGAATCTGGGAAAAGTTTTCCTTCAGAAGGTAGATATAGAAAACCGAGGTTACCGAGGGGAGAATGAGGCCCAGGAAGCTGTTCCGGAGATTCAAGTCCGTTATGGTGACAAAGTTGGTGATGACCACCAGCTCGGTGGGAATCATCATCAGGGACAGAAAGGCGGTGAAGATCAGATCCCGCCCCCGGAACCGGAGCCGGGAAAAGGCAAAGGCCGCCAGCACCGTCACAAAGAGCATCAGGGCGGTGGTGATTCCCGTAAACACCAGGGTGTTCAGGAAATACCGGCCCAAAGGCACCTGGGAAAAGGCGCTGCCGTAGTTTTCCAGGGTGGGGCTCAGGGTAAAGAGCCTGGGGATGAACTCGCTGTTGTAGCTGCCATAGCTTTTTACGGAGGTCAGCAGCATCCAGTAAAAGGGGAACAGCACAATGACTGCCCACAGAACCAGCACAAAGTCAGTGAATAGGGTTCTTAAGCGCTTTTTTTGTTTGGCGCTGGCTTCGATTTGTTCATAATCCATAAGGGAGTACCTCATAATAGACGTTTACAGGAATGTATGTGCGAATCGGCCTCGCAGAGTTCGCCGCTGGCAAGCGGCAAACTGCAAAAACTGGCGGAAAAGCCCGAAGGGGTTTTTCGACAAGCTCAAAAGCCCAAAGAGCTTTGGACTGATTCATACATAGTGGACGTGCCTTTTGCTCACCAGCAGATTGATGCAGGTGATGGTCAGCACGATGGTGAAAAGAATCACCGCGGCGGCGGAGGCATAGGAGGGGTAGCCGCCGGAACGGCCGTAGAGCATATCGTAGACAAAGCCGACGATGGTGTTCATGCCCGCGGCGTTCAGGTCGATGCCGAAGAGGGCCACCGCGTCAGAGTAGGCCTTGAAGGCGCCGATAAAGCCGGTGATCACCAGGTAAAACAGGCTGGGGGAGATCATGGGCAGGGTGATGCGCCAGAAAATCCGGCCCCGGGAGGCGCCGTCTACCCGGGCGGCATTGCGGTACTGCTGGCTGACGGAGGCAAGGGCGCTGGTGAGGATCAGGATTTTAAAGGGCATGACGATCCACACGGTGTACAGGCACAGCACCAGCATCTTTGCCCAGTAGGGGCCGGAGAGGAAATCCACACTGGCAAAGCCGAAGGCGTTCAGCAGCAGATTCATAAAGCCGTCGGAGTAGGGGGTCTTCTTAAAAAGGATCATAAAGACCAGACCAACAGCCAGGGTGTTGGTCACATAGGGCAGGAAGAAAACGGTCTGGAAAAAGTCCCGCAGCTTCTCAATGGAGCTCAGGCACAGGGAAATGAGCAGCGCCAGACCGGTGGACAGGGGCACCGTGATGATGACCAGCAGAAAGGTATTTTTTAGCGCCTGCAGGAAGAAGGGATCCCGCAGCACATACCGGAAATTGTAAATGCCCACCCCGGTGTAGGTCTGGGAGGCGAAATTGTAGTTTTCCTGGAAGGAATATACAAATACGTCGATCAGGGGATACACCAGGAAAACGCCCAGAAACAGAAACGCGGGCAGCAGATAGAGATACCCTTTGGGATTATTCTTTTCCATGATCGGTTCCTCGCAGACGGCTGCCGTTTTCATCAAAGAGCAGCACTTTTCCGGGCTTCAGCCGGAAGCGGACGGTTTCGGGGTGAAGCTGTTCGGTGCCATCGGACTGAATGATGACCCGGAGGGTCTCCTTCCGGCAGGCAGCGTTTGTGCATACAAAGCTCACATCCCGGCCCATGATCTCGGTGCGCAGCAGCCTGCAGGAGAAGGGCCCCTGTTCCTCCGGCACGAACCCCTCGGGCCGGATGCCCACGGTGACGGCCTGATCCGCGATTCCCGGAACCGGGAGCAGGGCTTCGCCGCCAATATACAGGGTTTCCTTTTCCACCCGGCCGTCAAAGAGGTTGATGGGAGGCGTGCCCAGGAAGGTGGCCACAAAGAGGTTGCATGGGTTGTCGTAAACCTCCTGAGGCTTGCCGGTCTGCTGCACCACGCCCTCCTTCATCACCACAATCTGATCGGAAATGCTCATGGCCTCCTCCTGATCGTGGGTGACAAATACGGTGGTAATGCCGGTTTGCCGCTGAATCCGGCGGATTTCCTCCCGGGTCTGGAGCCGCAGCCGGGCATCCAGGTTGGACAGGGGCTCGTCCAGCAGAAGAACCCCCGGCATTTTTACCAGGGCCCGGGCAATGGCCACCCGCTGCTGCTGACCGCCGGAAAGCTCGCTGGGCTTCCGGTCCAGTAGGGAATCGATCTGCACAAGTCTGGCGGCCTCCACGGCACGGCGGCGCATTTCGTCCTTGCCGGGGCGGTCCTTACCCTTGAGGTTTTCCAGGGGGAAGAGGATGTTCTGCAGAACGGTCATGTGGGGATACAGGGCGTAGTTCTGGAAAACCAGCCCAACCCCCCGGTTCTCCGTGGGCAGGTCCGTTACATCCCGGTCACCGAAGAAGATTCGTCCGGAGGTGGGGGCCTGCAAGCCGCAGATCATATAAAGCGTGGTGCTCTTTCCGCAGCCGGAGGGGCCCAGCAGCCCGATGAGCTGCCCGTCCGGAACCTCAAAGGTGAAGTCGTTCACGGCGGTTACCTCACCGCCGGCTTTTTTGTTTCGGTTTGGGAATTTTTTGGTCAGGTTCTGCAGGGTGACATTCATAGCATCCCATCCTTTTTTGTATTCTTAAGGGCTATTATATGCGGTTGCGCAGGGCATTGCAAGGAGAAATTCACCTCTGCCCGGGACTTGACCGGCTGTTTTAAGAACGGTATAATAAAGAATCATTTCCACCAGGAGACTGCCATGATCCAATTTACAGAAATAACAGATTTCGAAGCCCCGGAGCTGGATGTATTTGCCCGGCTGACGGAAGCCCAGCTGCTCAACCGGTTCGAGCCGAAAAAGGGAATGCTGATTGCCGAAAGCCCCAAGGTGATCCAGCGGGCGCTGGACGGGGGCTGTGTTCCCGTCTCCCTTCTGGTGGAGCGGGGCCACTGCAATGAGGAGGCACAGCAGGCCATTGCCCGCTGCGGGGATGTGCCGGTGTATACCGCAAGCATGGACATTCTTACAAAGCTTACGGGCTTTCAGCTGACCAGAGGCATGCTCTGTGCCATGCTGCGGCCCAAACAGCCTGCGGTGGAGGAAATTCTTTCTTCCAGCCGCCGGGTGGCGGTGCTGGAAAACGTGATGAACCCTACCAACGTGGGGGCCATTTTCCGCTCTGCCGCGGCTCTGGGTATGGACGGGGTGCTGCTGACCTCCGGCTGCACGGATCCGCTGTACCGCCGCAGTGCCCGGGTGAGCATGGGCACGGTGTTTCAGGTGCCCTGGGCCTATGTGCCGGACACCTGGCAGGCGCTTCTGAAGGAAAAGGGCTTTGCCACCGCCGCTATGGCCCTGCGGGAGGATTCCCTTTCCATTGACGATCCGCTTCTGCATCAACAGGAAAAGCTGGCGGTGGTGCTGGGAACGGAGGGCGACGGCCTGGCCCAGGAAACCATTGCCCGCTGTGATTTTACGGTAAAGATTCCCATGTATCATGGGGTGGATTCCCTGAATGTGGCGGCGGCCAGTGCCGTAGCCTTCTGGGAACTGCGGGCAAGGTGAGCGTATGAATTGTGACTGTCATATCCATATGGTGCTGGATGGGGCGGACTGGCGGGGTGCCATCGCCCGGCATAAGGAGAAACCCCAGGATGCCTTTATCCTAAGAACGCTGGAAACCTACCAAAGGCTGGGCTTCGGGTATCTGCGCGATGGCGGTGACCGCTGGGGCGTGGGCAAACGGGCCAGGGAGCTGGCCCCGGACTACGGCATTGTCTACCGCACCCCCTGCGCGCCCCTGCGCAAGGCGGGCCACTACGGCGGCTTCATCGGGGAAACCTACGGGTCTTTTCGGGAATACCGGACGCGCATTGCGGAAAACAGAAAAAACGGGGCGGATTTCGTGAAAATCATGATCTCCGGCCTAATGGATTTTAACCGGTTTGGGGTTCTTTCGGAGCCGGGACTTCCCGGGGACGAGATCCGGGAGCTTGTTCACATCGCCCACGAGGAGGGCTTTTCCGTGATGGCCCACGCCAACGGGACGGAAACGGTGATTGCCGCGGCGGAGG
The DNA here is from genome assembly GCA_034099845.1 of Faecousia sp. Classification (GTDB taxonomy): domain Bacteria; phylum Bacillota; class Clostridia; order Oscillospirales; family Oscillospiraceae; genus Faecousia. The sequence continues at coordinate 3,120 of JAXEMQ010000015.1, read as the reverse complement.
CCCGGGTGGATTCCGTGGAACACGGCGCCTACCTGAACCAGGAGGCGCTGCACGCCATGAAGGAAGCCGGCACCGTCTGGGTGCCCACCCTGTCCGCCATAGGAAATCTCCGGGGAAAAGGGCGGTTTCAGGAAAAGGCGGTGGAGGCGATTCTGGCTTCCGCCCAGGAAAACGCGGCCTCCTTTGCCGCCATGGGCGGCCTTCTGGCTCCCGGGACCGATGCCGGTGCCTGGGCGGTGCCCCATGGCAGTCTGACGGAATACGCCCTGCTGGGGGAGGCCCTGGGGAGCAGCGTGGATGCCCTGCTGGCAAAGGGCCTTGCCGCCCTCCGGGAGAGGTTCTGATATGCAGACAAGAATTCTGAGGTCAAGACGCAAAACCCTTTCCCTGCGCATCACCCCGTTGGGGGATCTGGAGATCCGGGCGCCCCTGGGGATGCCGGAACGGGACATTCAGGCTTTTGTAGCGGAAAAGGCCCGGTGGATTGAAACCCACCGGGCGAGGGTACTCCGGGACCAGGCCCAGGGCGCCCTTGCGCCGCTGGACGAAGCAGCCCTGGAGGGGCTGAAAGAGCAGACAAGGCAGAAGCTTGCGCCCATGCTGGAACGCCACGGGGCCCATATGGGTGTTTCCTACGGCAGGGTCAGCATCCGCTGTCAGCAGACCCGCTGGGGCAGCTGCTCGGCGGAAGGGAATCTGAACTTCAACTGTCTGCTGGCTCTGGCGCCGGAAGAGGTTATGGAGTATGTGGCGGTTCACGAGCTTGCCCACCGGAAGCAGATGAACCATTCCCCCCTCTTTTGGCAGGAGGTGGCCCGGGAGTGTCCCCGGTATATCCAGTGCCGCCGGTGGCTGAAGCAGAACGGCGGAGCTCTGCTGGCAAGAGCCCGCCGGGGCAGAGAATAAGCGCCGCCTCAAAAAAGGCGGCGCTTCCGGCTTATTCGGCTTCTTCCTCCTCCGGCTGGGCGGCGGGGGAGAGGGTTCCAACATTGTTGGAGCCGATGGTGACGGTCTTTCTGGGAGACAGAAGCATACCCAGAGTCAGACCGGCGGTCAGGCACAGCAGCCCGCCCAGAACCAGTTCCCGTTTGCGTGCCAGAACAACACCGTCCAGGCTGTTCCAGAAGGATTCCAAGTGTTTCATTGTTCAGCACCTCCATAGTGTGTTTCTTCCAGTATAGCAGTGGGAAAGGGAGAAGTCAAGGCGCGCTTCCTGCAAACAGTACATTTGCGCCCTTGCATTTCTTTTTATGTTTAGGTATAATGAACAAAAACCCAGACAGAGAGGCGGATGCGGGATGTATGATACTGTGATCATTGGCGGCGGCGTAGTGGGCTGTGCGGTGGCCCGGTTCCTGAGCAGGTTCCGGGGCAGCTTCTGCCTGGTGGAGCGGGAACAGGATGTGTGCTGCGGCACGTCGAAAGCCAACAGCGCCATCATCCATGCGGGCTTTGATGCCAAGGCCGGCACCCTGATGGCAAAATATAATGTTCTGGGCAGCCGGATGATGCCGGAGCTTGCCCGGGAGCTGGACATTCCCTTCCGGCGCAACGGTTCTCTGGTGCTGTGCATGGACCGGGCGGATTTGCCCAGATTGGAGGCCCTTTATGAAAACGGCCTCCAGAACGGGGTGGAGGGCCTGAAGATCATCGATGCCCGGCATCTCCGCGACATGGAGCCCAACGTCAGCCGGTCCGCCGTGGCCGCCCTCTGGGCACCTACGGGGGGCATCGTCTGCCCCTTTGGAATGACGGTCGCCCTGGGAGAGAATGCCATCCAAAACGGCGTGGAGTTCCGTCTGGGAACCAGGGCTTCCCAGGTTCGCCCCGGGGAAAAGGGCACCTGGTTGGTGATTACGGAAAAAGAGACCCTGGTTACCCGGGCGGTGGTCAACGCGGCGGGGGTGTATTCCGGGGTGCTGCACAATATGGTGAGCGGAGACAAAATTCACATTACTCCCCGGCGGGGAGAGTATCTCCTGCTGGATAAGTCCGCGGGAGAAACGGTCCGTTCCACCCTTTTCCAGCTGCCCGGGGTGCTGGGCAAGGGGGTGCTGGTGACGCCCACGATTCACGGCAATCTGCTGATCGGCCCCACTGCCCAGGATACGGAGGATTTTGAGGGCACCAACACCACCGCCGCAGGGCTGGCCCAGGTCCGGGAACAGGCCCAAAAGGGCGTACAGAACATTCCCTTCCGCCAGACCATCACCAGCTTCGCGGGGCTCCGGGCCCATGAGGAGGGCCACGAATTCATTCTGGGGCAGCCCCGGGATGCCAAAAACTTCTTTGACTGCGCGGGCATTGAGTCTCCGGGTCTCAGCGCCGCTCCGGCCATCGGCCTTGAGATTGCCAATCAGGTAGCCCAGGCTCTGAATCTGCCGGAAAAAGAGGATTTTGTCCCCACCCGGCAGGCCCCCGTGGATCCCAGGAAGCTGACGAAAGACCAGTGGGCAGCCCTGGTGAAGCGGGAGCCGGAATATGGCCAGATCATCTGCCGCTGCGAACAGGTCAGCGAGGGCGAGATCCTGGCGGCCATCCGGTCTCCCCTGGGAGCCCGGGATCTGGACGGGGTAAAGCGCCGCACCAGGGCCGGAATGGGCAGATGCCAGGGCGGCTTCTGCGCCCCCCGGGTTATGGAAATCCTTGCCCGGGAGCTGGGCGTTTCTCAAAAGGAGATCACCAAATCCGGCGGCGGATCCGGGATGATCTGCGGCCGGGCCAAGAATGAGGTGTGATCATGGAACAGTATGATCTGGTAGTCATCGGCGGCGGTCCCGCGGGGCTGGCCGCGGCCTGCGCTGCCTTTGACAGCGGCGTCCGCAGCATCCTGATTCTGGAGCGGGACCGGGAGCTGGGTGGCATCCTCAATCAGTGCATTCACAACGGCTTCGGTCTGCATACCTTCGGCCAGGAGCTGACGGGGCCGGAGTACGCCGCCCGGTATATCCGGCAGGTCCGGGAGCGGGGCATTGCCTACCGGCTCAATACCATGGTTCTGGATATTTCCCGGGAAAAGGTGGTAACCGCCATCAGCCGGGACCGGGGTCTTAGCGAGATTGCTGCAAAAGCTATCATTCTTGCCATGGGCTGCCGGGAGCGGCCCAGAGGGGCCCTGAA